>NZ_JBIUBL010000026.1:0-145837 GCF_044548015.1 Streptomyces sp. NPDC052236
CGGTGTGTTTGGGGGGGGGGCCGGTTTTTTGTTTTGTCCTTTTTTTTTTTTCGCCCCCCCCCCCCCCCCCCCGGGGGGGGGCCCGCCCGCCCGGGCCCGCCCCCCCACGGCGCTGTCGTGAGCTGCCGCTCTACCCCTGTTCCGTAAGCCTGACCAGAACGCAGGCAGGGGCGGCGGGCAGCCCGATCGCCAACTCCGAGCCGTCCGCGCGCCAGACCGCCGTCGCGGCCGGTGCCGAGGTGTGCAGAATCTCGGCGGTCACCGTGCCGCCCGCCAGGTGGGGCAGGGGGAGTGCGCAGTCACTGCCGCCGCCTCTGCGCCACACCGACACATACGTGGTCGAGCCCGCGCGCAGGCCCAGTGCCAGCCACTCGTCGGTCCACCCCGGCAGCCCGAGCGGCCAGCAGGCCACGGCCCGCGGCAGGTCCCCGCGCAGCGACTTGTACACCGCCAGAGCGTGTCGTACGAGCGCGAGCTGATCCGGCGACATGCGGTCCAGGTGCCCGGAGAGATGAACCCGGCCCAGCAGGGCGTTGCCCAGGGTGAACGCGATCTCGTCCGCGCCGAACTCCGGCTGCGGATAGGCCCATACCGCGCCCTGCTCCGGCACCACCGCGGTGGGCGCGGCCGCGGCGATCGGCGGATAGCGCACGGGGTCCTGCTGGTCGCTGGTCGACTGGAGCTGGGCGACGGCCAGGGACGCCCCGTCCATCCGCATGCCGCCCGAGGCGCAGTTCTCGATCACCAGCCCGGGGTGGCGGTCGAGCAGCGACGACAGCAGCTCCAGCCAGGCGCGGGCGTGGCCGAGCAGCGGGCCGCCGGGCGAGACGGTGATGTTGTAGTCGAGCTTGAGGTAGCCCACACCCCACTCGCCGACGATCCGGTCGAAGGTCGCGTCCAGGTGCGCGCGGGCCGCCGGGTGGCGCAGGTCCAGCTGGTGGCGGCCGTACTCGGTGACACGTATCCCGTCCTGGCGGACGAAGGCCTCGTCGGGCAGGGAGCGGGCGACCGGGCTGCGTACGCCGACGACTTCGGGCTCCAGCCACAGGCCCGGCACCATGCCGCGCCCGCGGATGTGGTCGATGACGCGGCGGATCCCGCCGTCCGGGAAGCGCCGGGCGGAGGGCAGCCACTCGCCGACGCTGTCCCACCAGCCCCGCGCGTCGTCGTCGTACCAGCCGGAGTCGATGCAGAAGTACTCCGCGCCGACCGAGGCCGCCGCGTCGATCAGCGGCAGCAGCTTGGCGGTCGTCGGGTCGCCCATCAGCGTATTCATGTAGTCGTTGAAGACGATGGGCAGCGCGGTGTGGTCCGGGTGCGGGCGGCGCACAGCGCGGCGGTACGCGGTGAGCGCGGCGAGCGCGCCCTCGAAGCCGTCCCCGAGCGCGAGGGCCGCCGGTTCGGTGGTGAACTCAGCCCCGGGCGCGAGCCGTTCACGCCACTGGTGCTCGGCGTCGGTCGGGCCGCTGAGGGCTACGTAGGCGCCGTGGCCGGTCTCGCCCGTGTCCCAGCGCCAGGCGGCAGCGGAGTCGATCTGCCACAGCCAGGTCCGGTTGTCCGTACGGTCGGTGAGGGCGCCCATCGCCAGGTGGCCGTCGGTGGGCCAGCTGCCCCGGCTGCTCACCGCCAGGCAGGCGCGGCTGTCGTGTTCGTGCCTGTCGCGGCCGATGTCGGCGATGTGGGCGCGCAACGGCTCGGCGGACCAACGGCACTCGGCCAGCCAGTCGTTACGGGCGCGGTGGACGTCCAGGACGTCGGGGGAGGGCAGGCCGCCGAGGAGCAGGCTGCTCACGGACTGGATCACCAGCGGCTCGGTTCCGTCGTTGCGCAGCCGGACCTCGCAGCGCAGGACCGGCACGCCGTCCGGCGAGGAGTACACCACCTCGGCGGTCAACCCCGTGGTCTCGTCGGCGAGTTCGACGTACAGCCGGTGCCAGTCGCCGTCGCGCTCCGAGCGGTGGGCGCGGTGGCGCAGCCGGCCGCCGACCGCGGAGTCGGTGAACCGCGGGCCCGACCAGCCGCTGCCGTGGCCCAGGGCCGTGATCTCGACGAGGGGGAGCGGCGACTCGGGGCCCGCGGGCGCGACGGCGGTGTCGCCTGGTCCGGCCAGCCGGGTCATCCTCAGCGTTCCGTCGGGGGCGGTGGCGAACTGGGCATTGAGGGCCGAATGGCCCCAGTCGAACTTCACCTGGGGCCCGTTGGCTGCCTGACCGGTCAACGTGTCTCCTCGAAATCAATGAATCAGTTCCATCAACGCGCCCTTACCAGGCGGTCTGCGTCCAACGCGTGAATCCGTGGTTACGGTCTCTTGACGCGCTCGGTGTGACCGGTCACAATCCTGACATGAATGTGACCGGTCACACAAGGAAGACGGCGAGTATCAGGGACGTCGCCGCCGCGGCGAACGTGTCGTACCAGACCGTCTCCCGCGTGATCAACGACCACCCCAGCGTGAAGCCGTCCACCCGCGACCGCGTCCTCGCCGCCATCGAGGAGCTGGGATTCCGGCGCAGCGCCACCGCGCACGCGCTGGCCAGCGGCCGTTCCCGGTCGGTCACCGTGCTCACCGCCAACACCACGCACTACGGCTACGCCGCGCTCCTGCAGGGCATCGAGGAGGCCGCCCGCGGAGCCTCGTACGCCGTCGGCATCGGGGTCCTGGAATCGGTCGAGGAGACCGCGGTGCGGGCGGAAGTCCAGCGGGCCGCCGACGCCGGAGGCGGGCTGATCGTGATCGCGTACGATCCCGCCGGGGTACGGGCGCTTCAGTCCGTCCCCGCCGGACTGCCCGTGGTGGGGGTGGTCGAGACCCCCGCGAGCCCGCCCGGCGACGACCGCCCCTGGGTGTGGACCGACGACCGGGTGGCCGCCTATGAGGCCACGCGCCATTTACTGCGCCTCGGCCACAGGACCGTCCACTACGTCGCCATCCCCTCCAGCACCCGCCGCACCGCGCCGCGTACGGCGGGCTGGCGCGCCGCGTTGCGCGAGGCGGGAGCCCCCGAACCCCGTCCCGTACAGGGGAACTGGGGGCCGGCGGGCGGTCACGCGGCGGGCCACAAGCTGGCCGCCGACCCGTCCGTCACCGCGATCCTGTGCGGCAACGACGACCTGGCGCTCGGTGTGATCCGGGCACTGCACGAGGCGGGCCGGGCGATCCCCGGCGAAGTGAGCGTGGCCGGTTTCGACGACGCGCCGCACTCGGCGTATCTGACCCCGTCACTCACGTCCGTACGGCTGGACTTCACCG
Source organism: Streptomyces sp. NPDC052236 (assembly GCF_044548015.1). NCBI lineage: Bacteria > Bacillati > Actinomycetota > Actinomycetes > Kitasatosporales > Streptomycetaceae > Streptomyces > Streptomyces sp. NPDC052236. The sequence continues at coordinate 3,251 of NZ_JBIUBL010000026.1, forward strand.
GCCTCGGGCGCGCGGCGTTCGGGTTGCTGCACGGCGCGGTCGAGGAGTCCGCGTCGGTGGCCCCGCATCCCGTATCCGTACCGGAGCTGGTGGTCAGAGAGAGCTCGGGCCCGCCGCCGACGACTTGAGAACGAACAGCACCCCCCGCACCAACGGCACCAACAGCAAGGCACCAACGGCAGCAACAGCAAGTGTCCATGCCCTTTCACGCAGCGAGGCAGGCCCGCCATGAAGAGAGTCCTCCCAGCTCTGGTGCTGATATGTGCCACAGCCCTGACCGCCATCGCCTGCAGCGACCCGACCGCGGCCGACAACAACACAGGCTCCGCGCCCGATACGAAGGTCAACCCCACGGCCAAGCTCGACGGCGTGAAGCTGACCATGTGGACCGCGCAGAACACGGTCAACGCGCCCAAGCAGGTCATCGACGCCTTCGAGAAGGCCACCGGGGCCAAGGTCGACGCCCAGGCCATCCCCGATCTGTACGAGCAGAACGTGCCCACCAAGCTCGCCGCCGGCGACAAGCCGGACCTGATGTTCTGGCAGCCGTCCATCTCCACCCTGCCGTTCATCCAGCCCCAGCAGAATTTGCTGACGCTCGACAGCGAGCCCTGGGTGAGCAAGCTCGGCGACACGGAGAAGTCCCTCGGCGTCATCAACGGCAAGCGCTACGCCGCCATCGTCACCAGCCCCGCCATGCTCGGTGTCTACTACAACAAGGACGTCTTCAAGGCGGCGGGCATCACCGAGGCTCAGTTCCCGAAGAGCTACGACGAGTTGCTCGCCCTCGGCCACACGATCACGGACAAGACGGACGCCGCCGCGTTCTACGAGTCCGGCGGCGACAAGTGGCCCATGCAGTGGCAGATGCAGCTCCAGCTCACCGACCTCGACAAGCAGTGGTGGGCGGACCTCAACCAGAACAAGCAGAAGTGGACCGACCCGGTCGTCGTCAAGGCCATCACCACATACAAGGAGAAGCTGCTCGACGCCGGGCTCGCGCAGAAGAACTACAAGACCGGCACCTTCACCGGCTCCGCCGACGCGCTGTGGAAGGGCGAGGCGGGCATGGTCCTCAATGTCACCTCCTTCCAGTCGCAGCTCCAGGCGAAGTACTCCACCGAGCAGATCGACAAGAAGCTGGGCTGGTTCCCGGTCTCCAACTCCGACGCCACCGGCATGTACTCCCCGGACCAGACGAACGGCGTGGTCGCCTTCAAGACCGGTGACACCAAGCGGCAGAACGCCGCCCGCCAGTTCCTGGCCTTCTGGCTCGACACGGACTACGCGGCGTACATCAAGGCGATGAAGATCCCCTCCGTCCAGCCCTCCGTGCCCACCCCCGCCGGGCTGCCGGGGACCTCGCTGGCCCAGCTCAAGTCGCTGCCCACGGCGAACGGCGTCTTCCAGGCGAAGGCCATCGTCGCCCCGGACACGCACCTGTATCTCGCCGAGATGATCTACGGCAAGAAGACGCCGGAGCAGGTGGCCCAGGCGATCCAGAACCAGTTCGCGCAGGTGGCGAAGGCCCAGGGCGCGCCGGGCTTCTGAGCCAGGGGTAGGAGGAGTACGAGGTACGACCCGTGACAGACACCGCAGTATCCACGCGGAAGCCGCCGCCGACGGCCCGTGAGAAACGTCAGAAGGTGGGACGGCTGCCCCGCGCCGCCGTCCACCACCCCTGGTGGTTCGCGCTCCCCGCCGTCGTGGCCTTCGTGGCCTTCTTCCTGGTGCCGAACCTGCTCAACTTCTACTACCCGTTCACCAACTGGTCCTCGTACCACTCGGACATCGCCTTCACCGGCCTCGACAACTTCAAGACGATCGCGGACGACGGTTCGCTGGTGCGGGCCATCAGGACCACGCTCGTCTACGCGGCGCTCGCCGCCCTCTTCCAGAACGGCTTCGGCCTCGGCCTCGCCCTGCTGCTGGAACAGGACAGCCGCTTCAACCGGTTCTTCCGCGCCGTCTTCTTCCTGCCCGTCCTGATCTCGGCGCTCGCCGTCGGCTATGTCTTCCAGGCGCTCCTGGACCAGGACGGCGCGGTCAACGGCTTCCTCGGCACCGACATCCCCTGGCTGGGCTCCACCACCTGGACCGTCGTCCTGGTCTCGGTCATCCACGGCTGGAAGTGGATGGGCCTGTCGATGCTGATCTATCTTGCCGGGCTCAAGGGCATTCCCGGCGACATGCTGGAAGCCGCGAAAGTGGACGGCGCCGGACCCTGGCGGACCTTCTGGTCCGTGCGCTGGCCGATGCTCGCGCCCGCCGTCACCTTCAACGTCACGACCGCCCTGATCGGTTCGATGAACACCTTCGACATCGTGCAGGCCACCACCGGCGGTGGCCCCGCCGCCTCCACCGAGGTCTTCAACATCTATATGTTCCGCGTCTTCGGACAGGGTCTGTACGCGCAGGCGTCGGCGATGAGCCTGATCCTGTTCCTGATCGTGGTCGCCGTCGCGATCCCGCTCGTCATCGGGTTGCGGCGAAGGGAGCAGCTGCTGTGACCGCGTACTCACCAAGCCCCAGCCGTGTCTGGCGCTTCGGGCGGCCCACCCTCGTACTGATCCTCGCCGCCATCGCCGTCGGCGTACCGCTGTGGCTGGTCCTGGTCACCTCGGCCAAGCCGCAGGGCGAAGCCGTCAAGCCCAACCTCGACCCGCCGGACCAGTGGCAGCCCGCCGACAACTACGCGGACGCCGTCAGCCAGGGCGAGATGTTCCGCGGGTTCCTCAACTCCCTGCTGGTGGTGCTGCCCTCGGTGGCGCTGGTGCTGATCCTCGGCGCCGGCGCGGCCTGGGTCTTCGCCCGCCGCAAGTCCAGGCTCGTCACCGCCGCGTACGCCCTGACCATCAGCGGACTGCTGCTGCCGCCCGCCGTGATCACCATCGTCATGGAGCTGCGGCAGTTCGGACTGGCCAACACCAGGCCCGGCATGATCGCCGTCTACACCGGGATGTATCTCTCCACAGCGATCTTCTTCATGACCGGCTTCATCCGCACCATCCCCGGAGAGCTGGAGGAAGCCGCCCGGATCGACGGGGCGAAGCCGCTGCGGATCTTCCTGCGGATCATTCTGCCGCTGCTGCGGCCGGTGATCGCCACCGCGACGATCATGGTGATGCTCTACGCCTGGAGCGACGTCTTCTATGCCTTCTTCGTCCTCGGCGGCGGAGATGCGGCGACCCTGCCGATCAACCTCTACCAGGTCGCCAGCGCTCAGCTCTACCTCAACAACTGGCATCTCATCTTCGCGTACGTGGTGGTGATGAGCCTGCCGATGGTCGCCATCTTCCTGGTGGCCCAGCGAAAGATCGTGTCCGGAATCACCAGTGGAGCCGTCAAGTAACCGGAGGTCTACTTACGTGAGCACCATCCGCACGTGCCACACGACCGGTAAGCGCAAGCCACGCACCTCAGCCGCCATCGCGGCCAGCCTGCTGGGAGGAGCGCTCATGGCCGGCTTCCTGCCCGCAGCGCCCGCCGCGGAAGCGCAAGAGGCAGCAGCACCACGCATCACCGTCGACCTCGCCGCCCCCGAGGGCAAGGTCAAACTCGGTGCGAACGGCGCGCTCTACGGGCTGAGCGACGACGGCGTACCGAGCGACGCCATCCTCGCCCCGCTGAAGGTCACCACCATCTCGCAGAAGGCGGAAGGCGGGGCGCAGCACCCCAACGGCGACGCCGTCACCGTCTCGAAGTCGTTCTTCCGCAACGGCGGCGGCGATGTCCTGGTGATGATGCAGGACATCTACGCCAAGTGGCCGTACGAGGACCTGGGCATCGCCGACTACCTCCCCAAGGTCGACAAGATAGCCAAGGACGTCGCGAACGCCCCGAACAGCCAGCACTTCGTCTACGTCCCCTTCAACGAACCCGACCAGATCTGGTACAACCTCGGCACCGCGAACCAGGCGCAGTACGAGGTCAACCGCGACCGCTTCTTCAAGGACTGGAAAACGGTCTACCAGCGCATCCGCGCCATCGACCCGGACGCCAGGATCGCGGGCCCCAATGAATCCTCGTACCACACCCGGTTGCTGACGGACTTCCTCACCTTCGCCAAGAGGGAGAACGTCCTGCCGGAGGTCACCACCTGGCACGAGCTCGGCTCGAACTCCCTGCGCGACTTCCAGGGGCACTTCAACAATTACCGGTCGATCGAGAAGAACCTCGGCATCAAGCCGCTCGAAGTCAACATCAACGAGTACGCCAACCGCCGTGACCTGTCCGTACCGGGGCAGCTGGTCCAGTGGGTCTCGATGTTCGAGCGGAACAAGGTCTACGCGGACCAGGCGTACTGGGACGCGGCAGGCAACCTCGACGGCAATGTCGTCCGCACCAACATCCCCAACGGCGGCTGGTGGTTCTTCCGCTGGTACGCGGGAATGACCGGCCAGACCGTCAAGGTCACCCCGCCGCAGGCCAACACCATTGACACACTCCAGGGCCTCGCCTCGCTCGACCCCGCGCGCAAGCAGGCACAGGTGCTGCTCGGCGGATCGTCGGGCGACACCGATGTGGTGGTGCAGCACGTCGACCCGAAGATTTTCGGGAGGTCGGTCACCGCGACCGTCGCCGAGGCCGCCTGGTCCGGCTACGAGGGCCAGCACGCCGCACCGCGCGTCCTGTCCCGCGCCAAGGCCACGGTCGCGGCGGACGGCACAGTGACCGTACCGCTCAAGGGCATGAAGCAGATGTCCGCGTACCGGGTCGTGCTCACCCCGGCCGGGTACGGCACGCCCGCCGCTGCCGCCGTCCCGTGGAGCGCCTCGTACGAAGCGGAGAGCGCGGAGATCACCGACGGCACCGTCTACACCCAGGGCACGGTGTCCAACGCCAACGGCTACGCGGCCTCCGGCACGAAGGACGTCGGCTCTCTCAAGCTCGCCAGCAGCAAGGTCGACTTCACCGTCTCCGTACCGAGCACCGGCACCTACGACCTGGCGGTCCTGTACGGGAACCAGTCCGGCGCACCCTCCACACAGAAGCTCTCCGTGGACGGCGGCGCGGTCACCACCGTCAGCTACCCGTCCACCGAGAACTGGCTCTACCGCGCGAAGAAGGACCTCACCGTCCAGCTCACCGCCGGAACCCACACCCTCACCCTGGCCAAGGACACGGGTGAGGCCACCCTCGACCGCATCGACCTGACCGCGCACACCACACCGTTCACCGCGTACGAGGCCACCCTCGCCGACGTCTCCGGCCGCGTCTCGTACGACTACGGCAACGCGACCGGCACCGGCACCGGCGCGCTGGTGCTCGGGACCGGCTCCAAGGCCATCTTCGACGTGTACGCGCCGCGCGACGGCTACTTCACCGTGACCTCGCGCGCGTCCGCGGCGCTGCAGCTCTCACTGCACGGTGAGAGGGTGGCGGCTGCCCCCAACAAGGCACTGCGGCTCTACCTGGTGGCGGGCAACAACCGCATCACCGCCACCGGCCACGCCTCGTTGCGCGCGCTCGATGTGGCGGGCTCCGGCTCGACGTCGGGCACCCTCGCCTACGAGGGCGCACAGGCCCAGCTGGAGGGCGAGGCACGTCTTGTCGACTCCGCGCACGCCTCGGCCGGGACATACATCGGCTGGCTCGGCAACAGCGCGGCCGGCAAGGCCACGTTCACCGTCGACGCGCCGCGCACGGGCAAGTATGTCCTCGTGGTGCACTACGGCCACAACGACCGCCGCGACAACGGACACGCGTACAACACCGACATCATGTCCCGCACCGCGGACGTGGCGGTCGGCGGCGTGACGAAGAAGGTGACCTTCAAGAACACCTGGAGCTGGGACGACTACTGGACCCTGGGTGTACCGGTCGAGCTGAAGGGCGGCGCGAACACGCTGACGCTCTCCAACGCGACCGCCTGGGCCCCGAACATCGACCGTATCGAGGTCGCTCCGGTCCGCGGCTGACACATCCGGTACAGGTGAGAGAGGCAGCGGCACGCCATATGTCATGGCGTGCCGCTGCCGTGTTCACTCCGAGGCGGTGGTGGGGGAGTACGCGGCGAGCAGCCGGTCGTGCTCCGCCTTCGTCACCGGCAGTACGGTGCCGTGGCGCGGGCTCGCCGGGAGCTCGAAGTTCTGCGACATCGTCCACTTCCCCGCCCGACCGGCCGTGGCCCGAGCGAAAGTTTCGCGGGCGTCGTGGGGAGTGCCGCCGGGGGCCTGAGGTCCTAGGCTCTCAACAGAATTCCCCATATGCAGGCAAGAAATCACATGGGAGCCGCCTCATGAGCCGTATACGGACGGTCCTGCTCGCCCTCTGCCTCGGACTCGCCGGCGCGTTCCTGCCCGTCTCCGGAGCTCACGCCCAGTCCGCGGCGCCCGCAGCCCCCACTGCCGCCGCCGCGCCCGTCACCATCACCAACGGCACCCAGTTCACGGGCACCGACGGCAACCCGGTGCACGCCCACGGCGGCGGAGTCATCAAGGTCGGCGCGTACTACTACTGGTTCGGTGAGAACCGCAACGCCGACAACACCTTCCGCTATGTCTCCGCCTACCGCTCGACGGACCTCAAGAACTGGCAGTTCCGCAACCATGTGCTGACCGAGGCCACCAACCCCGAGCTCGCGGTCGCGAACATCGAGCGGCCCAAGGTCATGTACAACCAGGCCACCGGCAAGTTCGTAATGTGGATGCACAAGGAGAACGGCGTCGACTACGGCGAGGCGCGGGCAGCCGTCGCCGTCTCGGACACAGTTGACGGCAACTACACCTGGCGCGGCAGCTTCCGGCCGCTCGGGCTCCATATGTCCCGTGACATCACCGTCTTCACCGACACCGACGGCACCGGCTATATGATCTCCTCCGCCCGGGAGAACTACGACCTGCACATTTACCGGCTCACCGCCGACTTCACCGGCATCGCCGGCCTCGTCGCCAACCCGTGGCCCGGCGGCCACCGCGAAGCCCCCGCGCTCTTCAAGCGCGGCAACGTCTACTTCATGCTGACCTCCGGCGCCACCGGCTGGAGCCCCAACCAGCAGAAGTACGCCACCGCCACCTCCCTGGCCGGACCCTGGTCCGCCATGCAGAACACGGGTGACGCGACCGCGTTCGGCTCGCAGACCACCTTCGTCCTGCCCGTGCAGGGCACGAGCGCCACCTCATACCTCTACCTCGGCGACCGCTGGGGCAACTCCTTCGGCAAGACGGTCAACGACTCGCGCTATGTGTGGCTGCCGCTGGCCTTCCCGAGCGCGACCTCGCTGTCCATGGCCTGGTTGCCGGAGCTCACCATCGACGCCGCGGCCGGAACGGTCACCGGGAACGGGGGCCCCTTCGAATCGCTGACAGCCCGTCATAGCGGTAAGTGCGCCGACATCCCCTCGGCGTCGATCACCGAGGGAACGGCCCTGAAGCAGTACACCTGCAACGGCGGCGGCAACCAGAAGTTCTGGTTCAAGGCGACGGGCGACGGCTACGTCCAGCTGATGGCGCGGCACAGTTCGCTCTGTCTGAGCGACGGGAGTGCCGGGGTCAGCCAGGAGACATGCTCCACCGCGCCCGCGCAGCAGTGGAAGGTGACGCAGAACGCGGCCGGGTACGTCACCCTGGCCGCCCGCGCCAGCGGTGAGTGCCTCGACGTGTCGGACGCGTCCGTCCTCGACGCCGCCAGGCTCATCACGTACGCGTGCAACAGCGCCACGAACCAGCAGTTCAAGCGCGCGGTCTGACCCACACCCTGAGCGGTGCCGGGCCCTGGAAAGCGTCTGCCAGACGCTTTCCAGGGCCCGGCCGTCGCCCTCCCCGCCCCCCACCGAGGAGCCCTCATGAGACGTGCCCGTACCGCCCTGCTGGCCGCCGTCACCGCCACCGCCACCGCCGCGCTGTGCGCCGCGCCCGCCCATGCGGGCAACGGCCACGGCCTGGGCAACCGAGCGGACAACTGCACCGGAACCTCGCCGATCGTCTGCCACTTCGACGTGCCCCCCGGCACCTACCAGGTCACCGTGGGCCTCGGCGGACCGACAGCCGGTTCCACGGCGACAGCCGCCGAGGCCCGACGTACCGTCCTGGCCGAGACGCCGAGCGCGGCGGGCGAGACCGTACGGCGCGGCTTCACCGTCGACGTCCGTACGCCCGAGGGCGAGCCGACCGGACCGGTGGGCAGCGAGGGCCTCGACCTCACCTTCGCCGGGGCCGCGCCACAGCTCGCCTCGATCCGGGTCACCCCGGCCCCCCGCGCCACCCCGAAGATCCTCCTGGCCGGCGACTCGACCGTCTGCGACCAGGCGACCGACCCGTACACCGGCTGGGGCCAGCAGCTGCCGCAGTACCTCAAGCAGGGCATCTCGGTGGCCAACCACGCCGACTCCGGCGAGAGCACCGCCAGCTTCCTCGCGGGAGCGGAGTTCTTCCCCCGCCTCCAGGCCCGGATCGGCCGCGGTGACCTGGTCCTCATCCAGTTCGCCCACAACGACAAGCAGACCGACGCCGCCGCCTACCGCGCCAACCTCACCGCGCTGGTGCAGGGCGTACGGGACAAGGGCGGCCGACCGGTGCTCGTCACCCCCATCGTGCGCCGCTGGTTCAACGCCGACGCCACACTCAACAACGGCACCGCACTCCTGGTGAACGGCCTGGGCGTCGACCACCCCGCCGAGATCCGGAACCTCTCCACAAGCCTCGGCGTACCGCTCATCGACCTGACTGCCCTCACCAAGGCACGCGTCGAATCCCTGGGTGTCGAGGCGTCGAAGGCCCTCTACCTGACCAACGAGAAGAAGGACAACACCCACACCTCGGTACGCGGCGCCACCGAGTACGCGGCCCTCGTCCTCGGCGAACTGAGGGCCCAGCGCCTCATACCCTCTAAACTCATCCGATGAGACTGCCCCAAGAGGACCGGGACCTGAGCCCGTACACCGGCTGGACCCGCTCCCACTGGGAGGCGGCGGCCGATCAACTGCTGGCCGCCGCCGCCCCGTATGCCACCCCCGACGGCGCGCTGTACCACCTCCCCGGCGGGCGGACCAGCTGGGCCGGAACGCTCTCCGACGGCCTGGAGGGGTACGCCCGCACCCTGCTGCTCGCCGCGTTCCGCCGCGACGAAACCGCCCTGGGCCGGTACGCGGACGGGCTCGCGGCCGGCACGTCGGGTGTCTGGCCCCGCATCGAGGACCGCGGCCAGCCGCTGGTCGAGGCGGCTTCGATCGCCCTCGCCCTGCGGCTGACCCGGCCGCTGCTGTGGGACCGGCTCGACGACGGCGTACGGGAACGGGCCACGGCCTGGCTCGGTGACGCCCTCGACGTCGCGGCCTGGCCCTGCAACTGGGAGCTCTTCCCGGCGGTGGTCGCCGGGTTCCTCGGCGACGTACCAGCCCGCGACCGCGCGCTGGAGCGGATCGAGCAGTGGTACGTCGGCGACGGCTGGTACACGGACGGTGACGGCCGCAAGTTCGACTACTACAACGGCTGGGCCATGCACCTCTACCCCATGCTGGAGGCGTGGCTCTCGGACGACGAGAAACTGCTCGACCTGTACGGCGGCCGGCTGCGGACCCACCTCGCGGACTACCAGCGACTGTTCGGCGGCGACGGCGCCCCGATGCACCAGGGCCGCTCGCTCACGTACCGGATGGCGAGCACGGCACCGCTGTGGCTGGGCGCGATGACCGGCCACACCCCGCTGACCCCGGGCACCACCCGCCGCCTGGCCTCCGGCGCGCTGCGCTACTTCCTCGACCGGGGCGCGACGAACGAGGAGGGCCTGCTGACACAAGGCTGGCACGGCCCGTACGCGGGGGTGCTTCAGCAGTACTCGGGCCCGGCATCCCCGTACTGGGCGAGCAAGGCGTTCATCGGCCTGCTGCTGCCCGCGGACCACGAGGTCTGGACGGCACGGGAGGAACCGGGCCCGGCGGAACGCGAGGACGCGGTCACCGCACTGCCCGCGCCGAACTGGCTGCTCCAGTCGACGGTGGCCGATGGTGTCGTACGCCTGCACAACCATGGCAGCGAGGACCCGCGGTACGACCCGTACTACTCACGGCTGGCGTACTCGACGGTGACGGGCCCGACCGCGACGGCGGCGGGGGACAACCACTTCGGCCTGGTGGGCGACGCGGCCGACTCTCCCCGTGAGGGCATCGAGCCCCTGGGGGCGGGGGACGGCTGGGCGGCCTCGCGGCACATGGTGGGTGAGGTGGGTATCACCAGCGTGGTCCTGGCGCGCGGTGCGACGGAGGTACGTGTCCACCTGGTGACGGGTGCGGTGCCTGGCACCCTCGTACGCCACACCGGCTGGCCGGCCGGTGCGGACGTCACGTCCGAACTCCTGCCGGTACACGGCCTGCTGGCCGCGGCAGCCGGGTCGGGGGAGACCGCGTACACCCCGGGGGCGTCGCGGGCGTCCATCCCCACCCTCACGGGTGAGACCACACGCGACCCCGCGGGTACGCTCTTCGTCGCCCTGGCCCGCCTCACCGCCGAGCCGGGCCCGCGCCCGCTCGCGGACACGGCGGCGGTGGGGATCGAGTGGCGCGGGGACGGCTACGAGGTGACGGTCACCTGGGAGGACGGCACGACACGGCGGGTGCGGGTCGGTGGCCGCGAGGTGCGAGGTGAGGTGCGAGGCGAGGTGCGCAGCACAGACCTCCAGTGATGTGGGCGGTTCTGCTGATCAGGAAGACAGCCGTACCTTCTCGCCCGGGGTGTCGAGGCTGACGCACTCTCCGTAGGGGTTGGGATCGCCCTGGCGCTCCTGGCACTTCCAGGCGGTCCTGCCGACGTACACGGTGACCGGCTGGGCTCTATTGGCAGCCACTGCCCTGCCGTAGGCGGTTGCCACCTTCTGGGCGGTGGGACAGGCGGACTTGCCCTTCGCGGTCACCGCGAAGACGGCCAGTCCGCGCCAGCCGGGACCGCAGTCCACGGCCACGACAGCGGGAACAACGCGGAGGTGCGCGGCGTCCGCGACCGGTGCGGAGAGGACCAGCGGGGCGATGCCTGCCGCTGCGAGCAGGGTGGTTGTTGCTCCCGTACGCATGGTTGCCTCCTGTCAGGGTGGCCTCGGGTATGGCTGACCACACGCCGGTTCGACGGTACGTCCACCCGGAGGGACCAACCGTATGGAATTAGCCCATATGGGTGACGGCTGAGGCTGTAAGCCGGCTGGAAGGTTGCCCGTTCAGGCGCGACTGATCACTGATCGCGAGGCACCTCGTAGCGAAGGAGGACGACTCCGTTGCCGAAGGTCCGTGTCTCGGCGAGCCGGAGATCGATCCTGCGGTCCGACGGCTGGAAGAGGGGTTTGCCCCGGCCGATGACGACCGGATGGACGTAGAGGTGGTACTCGTCAATGAGGTCGTGGCGCATGAAAGTCGCGGCGAGGTCGGCGCCGCCGAGTGCCAGATCTCCGCCCGGCTGTGCCTTGAGCGCCATGATGTCCTCGACTACGACGTCCCGGACGATGGTGGTGTTCCAGTCGGCCCGTTCCAGGGTTCTGGAGAACACGAACTTGGGCATGTCCCGCCAGATACCGGCGAATTCCACCATGGGCTCGGTACTTGAGGGGTCGGTGTCGGCGGTCGGCCAGAAGTCGGCCATGAGCTCGTAGGTGACACGTCCGTCCAGGAAGGCGCCCATCTTCCTGGACTCCTCGTTGAAGTGCCGGTGCAACTCGTCGTCGACCAGGTGCCAGTCGATCTCGCGGTTCGGTCCCTCCATGAAGCCGTCGAGGGACAACGACATCATCAGGATGATCTTCCTCATCAGGTCCTCGACTCAGTCGCCAGTCCGGGGTTTGCGCGCGAACGGCCCAGGACAACGCCACGACCGGCGAAGAACCGGTCGAACTCCGCCCAGGGCACGTGGTGGTACTCCTGAGAGTGCCCGGGTAGCCCGGACGGATTGTTCAGCACCACGCCCTCGGGACCGGAATCGACGGCGAGCACCAGGTGTCCGCCGCGCTGCGGGGGCGTCGGGTCGAGGGTGCGGATCGTGTAGTGCACCGACACCATCAGCAGATGGCCGCGCGCGGACTCCGCGATGATGTCTTCGGCCGTCAGCTGGGGCCGCGCCTCGGCGTGGAGGCTCCAGCGGCGCGTGACCCAGTCGGCGAAGGGCGCGTAGATCAGGCCCTTGACCGTGGTCTCGCCGGTGCGTACGTACACCCCCGCGTCGAGGGCGTCACGCAGGAGCGGGACCGAGGGCGGCACCGGATGCCCCCAGAAATCCAGGGCCATCCGGAGGCACGCCATGCCGCATATACGCGGCGCCCAGAACGCGTACTCCTCCCGGCTGTCCGCGCCGGACTTCTGCCAGAGGGGATCGTCGGCCGACGACCGGGCGCCCGTGACGAACTCGGGCACCAGGTCGGCGGATTCCCACTGCGAGTAGTACGGGACGCGGTGTGTCTGTACTGAGCTGGTCATGCTCGACAGTCTGCTACGACCCGCACGCGGCGATGCCATCGACGCGGTTACTCGAACCGCGCGGTGTCGCCCGCCCCTCGGCGTACGATCTCGAGTTCGCCGCTCGAGAAGTCGAGGACCGTGGTCGGCACCGTGCCGCAGTCGCCCGAGTCGACCACGGCGTCCACCACGTGGTCGAGCCTTTCCTTGATCTCCCAGCCCTGTGTCATCGGCTCCTCCTCGTCGGGCAGGAGCAGGGTGCTGGAGAGCAGCGGCTCACCGAGCTCGGCGAGCAGCGCCTGAGCGACGGCATGGTCGGGAATCCGGACTCCGACCGTCTTCTTCTTGTGGTGCAGCAGCTGGCGCGGCACCTCCTTCGTCGCGGGAAGGATGAAGGTGTAGCGGCCCGGCGTCGCTGCCTTGATCGCACGGAATACGTCGTTGTCGACCTGCACGAACTGGCCCAGCTGCGCAAAGTTCTGGCACACAAGGGTGAAGTGGTGACGCTCGTCGAGGTTCCGGATCGACCGGATGCGGTTCATGCCGTCACGACTGCCCAGCTGGCATCCCAGCGCATAACAGGAGTCAGTCGGGTACGCGACGAGCGCGCCGGACCGGATGCTGTCAGCCACACTGCTGATGGTGCGCCGCTGAGGATTCTCGGGGTGCACGTCAAAATATTTCGCCATTCGCGGAGTCTAAGGGTTTGCAGATCGCCCACATGTTGATCTTGCTGCTGAGAAGCTCAGGCGTGTGGGGGCCCGGGACATCCCGGGCCCCCACATTTCTGTTGCGCGGCGAGGCTATGGACCGACGACGATGCTGCAGTTGTCGGTGGACTCAGTCACAACGGGCACTTGGCCCTCCACCCGCACCCGCCCTTGGGCGCCTGTCAGGCGTTCCTGCCGTTGGCGATGGCGGCGCCGTTGCTGGTGACGACGGCGGCGCCGTTGACGTTGTTGTTGTCGTTGTTGTAGTTGTAACGGTCGCGGACGACGCAGAAGTCGATGCGGCTGAGGCCGTAGTACGTGTTGTTCGCCGGGTTGACCGGGGCGTGGAGGTTGTCGTCGGCCCCAATGCCGTTGGGGTAGGTGGGCGGAGCGTAGTTGTAGAAGTTGGCGTTCGGTCCGCCCTTGGCGATGACGCCGCGGGCGGCGTAGGGACCGTTGATCGTAAAGTCGAACACTGGTCCCAGGTTGCTGGAGTCGACGTCGATGGTGACCGATCCGTCGGCGTACGGCGCGGGGAAGGTGTAGGTCTCGGGGGCGTCGGGCACAAGCCCCCCCGCCACGCTGAACGAGAACAGGTAGGGCGCCGGCTGGCCGGGCAGGACATCGGCGCAGGCCGGGTTGCCCGGCACGAAAATGGGCGGCACCTCCGCTGCCGATGCGGGACTGCCGGCGACGCCGACTGCCATTGCTGCTGACAGGCCGACGCCGGCGAGCCGCGCTCCCCAACGGGCCCGTCTCGATTGCGTTCTTGTTAGGGTAGCTACTCGCATAACGAGCACTCCTCCTTGTTTCTTGGGCTTGTTTCTTGGATGTACCAGACCTCGCCCTCGCGGACCCTCGCGCCTTTTCCCTCGGCAATGCGAGTTCTGCACATCCATCCGCCGCCGGGCGTCCAAACATTTACATAATCGGACCGGCGCCGCGCTCCACGACTCGTCATACCAGGGCCATCCGGGATTGATTAGAGCCGGAAAGGTGACGCGCCGTCGCAGCGCCGCGGACATTCAATGAGGGGCGAAGACGGCGGCGAATGCCTGCGGGTGCGGCTTCTGCCGCCTGGGGTGCCGCCGACCTCGAATGCCCGGTCCCGTCCATCCGCGAGCTCACATCACGCTGCGGGCCTCGCGCTGTGACGCTCTCGTCCTTCGGGGAGCAACCGCATCCGTTGATACATGCCGAAAGTAGGACATAGTGCTACTGGGTTGATATAACCATCGCATCAGGCGTGTCTGCTGCTCGTGTCCCGCCATCGCAGCCGCGCCCTACGTCTTCATCGGGGTCACAGGGAGAGCCATGCGGCAGTCCATCAGCGCGGCATCACGGCAGACGGCCGCTCTCACGCCGCCCCGAGCAACCTCGCGCAGAGGCCCGAGCGCCGGGCGGTACGTACCGGTCGCGGTCTGTGTCGACGCCGCCGGAGTGGCGCTGCCGACGGCGGCGACGTTCATCGCCATCGGAGAGGCCCACCCCGTGCACCAGGCGGTGGTGATCACCGTCGCCTGGGTGCTCATGGGCGTCATGGCCAGGCGGTACGCGCCCTGGGCGTGGGACGAAGGCGCCCCGGTCGGACCGGTCGTGCGGGACTGGCTGGTGCTGCTCGGCGCCCTGGCCGCTCTGCGTACCGCGTCCGGTCTCGGCAGCGCGCCCGCGGCGGTTCTCGCCGCGCTGTGTCCGTCGCTGGCGGTCACCGTGATCTGCCGCAAGGCGATCCACCGCCATCTGCTGGCCGTGCGCCGCCGCGCCCGGGCGCTCCAGCGCGTCCTCGTCATCGGTGAGGCCGAGGCGGTGGACGCCGTGGTCGGACAACTCGCCGAGCGTACCGACCACGGGTACGTGGCGGTCGGGGCCTGTGTGGTGGGCGAAGGCGACGTGTTGTCCGGCGTACGGGTGTGCGCTCGGCTCCGGGCCGAGGCCGATGAGCCAATCGGCCGGGGCGAGGATGCCCCCTCCGTGGCGGAAGCGGCCGGGGTGCTCGGTGCCGACCTGGTGTTCGTCGCTACGAGCAGGCACCTGTCCGGGGACCGGCTTCGGCGGCTGTCCTGGGCCCTGTACGACCGCGGCTGCCCGCTGATGGTCCTGCCGGGCATCATCGAGGTGGCCCGGCGCAGGGTCCGGCTCACCTCGGCGGCCGGGCTCACGTTGCTGGACATCGCACCGCCGACGCGCAGCGGCGTGCCGACGCTCCTGAAGGCAGCCACGGACCGGGTGGGCGCTCTCCTGCTGCTCATCGCGCTGGCTCCGCTGTTCGCACTCCTGGCGCTCGCCGTGCGCGCGGGCTCGCCCGGGCCCGTCATCTACCGTCAGACGCGTGTCGGCCTGAACAACACGTCCTTCGCCATGTGGAAGTTCCGGACGATGGTTGTGGGCGCGGACCGGCTGAAGAGTGATCTGGCGACGGCGAATGAGCACGACGGCCTTATGTTCAAGCTGCGCCAGGATCCGCGCGTCACCCCGGTCGGCCGCTTTCTGCGCCGCTATTCGCTGGACGAGTTTCCCCAGCTGGTCAATGTTCTGCTGGGCCATATGTCGCTGGTAGGGCCCCGCCCGCCGCTCCCCGAGGAGGTTGCCCACTACGACCAGGTGGAGTTGCGCCGACTGAGCGTCAAACCCGGCCTCACGGGGCTGTGGCAGGTGAGCGGCCGGTCGGACCTGTCCTGGCACGAGACCGTCTCACTCGACCTGCGGTACGTGGACAACTGGTCATGGACCTCGGACATGACCGTCATGGCACGCACCGTCCGCGCTGTGCTGAACGGACGCGGAGCCTACTGAGACTCAGGCGCGAACCGTGGCCTCGGGCACGGACTCGGGCAAGGACTCGGAGTCGGACTCGGACTCGGACTCTCCTGTGCTCAGCCATGACGCGTAGGTGGAAGCGATTCCCTCCCGCAGGGCGATCCTCGGCTTCCAGCCGAGGGCGGTCATGCGGGAGACGTCCAGCAACTTGCGGGGTGTGCCGTCCGGCTTCGTCGTGTCGAAGACGATCCGCCCGTCATAGCCGACGACCTCTGCGACGATTCCGGCCAGTTCGCGGATCGTCAAGTCCTCACCGCAGCCGACGTTGACCGGGGCGTCGCCGTCGTAGCGACGCAGCAGCGTCACGCACGCGTCGGCGAGATCGTCGACGTGCAGGAACTCCCGGCGCGGCGTGCCGCTTCCCCACAGCACGACCTCGTCGAGGCGGAACCGTGTCGCCTCGTGGAAACGGCGGATGAGCGCCGGCAGGACGTGTGAGGACTCCAGGTCGAAGTTGTCGCCAGGCCCATAGAGATTGGTCGGCATCGCACAGATGTACGAGGCCCCGTACTGGCGCCGGTAGGACCGCACCTGCGCGATGCCCGCGATCTTGGCAAGCGCGTACGGCTCATTGGTCGGCTCCAGGGGACCCGTGAGCAGGGCCTCTTCCCGGATCGGCTGGGGCGTGAGCTTGGGGTAGATACACGACGATCCCAGGAACAGCAGGCGCCGTACTCCGGAGGCATGCGCCGCGGAGATCACGCTCAGCTGGATCCGCAGATTGTCCTCGATGAACTGCACCGGATAGGTGCTGTTGGCCATGATGCCGCCCACCTTGGCCGCTGCCAGGACGACGGCGTCCGGCCGGCTGTCACGCAGAAAGGCCGCCGTGGCGGTCGCGTCGCGAAGGTCCAGTCCGGACCGGGGCCGCGCGAGGACCTCATACCCATCGGCCGTCAGGCGGCGGACCACCGCGGAACCGACGAGCCCGCGGTGGCCGGCTACGTACACGCGCGCGGGTGCGGGGAGCAGATCTTGCATGAGGCCGAGTCTGCCAGCAACACGCCCGTATGCACCGCATTACACCAGGAATGCAAGAAAGGTCGTATATATGGAGAAATTGGCAACCTTAAGAAGGGCCATTCTCATGGCGGAGACCGCAGCGCCGCCCGGCACCGGCGACCACACAGGTGAATCCGGCCACAGCGCTGCCGTGGAACGCTCCCTGCGGGGCTTCACGGGAGCCGGTTACGCCAAGGGGCGCCCCCTGCTCGTCCAGGCAGCCTGGTTCGCCGTACTCAATCTTGCCTTCGTCAAATGGTGGTTCCCGGCCCGCTGGCGGCCGACTCTGCTGCGGGCCTTCGGTGCGCGGGTCGGGCAGCGGGTACTGATCCGTCAGCGTGTACGTGTGCACTGGCCGTGGCGGCTGGAAGTGGGCGACGACGTGTGGATCGGCGAGGGCGCGTGGCTGCTGAACCTGGAGCAGATCACGATCGGCAGTAACGTGTGCGTCTCTCAGGGTGCGCTGCTGTGCACCGGGAGCCACCAACGCCACCATCGCACCTTCGAGTTCGACAACGGGCCCATCCGCCTGGAGCCCGGAGCCTGGGTCGCGGCGAGGGCTGTCGTGCTGCGCGGCGTCACCGTCGGCCGCGGCGCGGTGGTGGGTGCCTCGGCGGTCGCCCACCGCGACATCGCCCCGGGCGCGCTCCTCACGTCGGGAGCCGCGGCATGAGGCTCGTCCATGTGGTGGTGCTCGTCAGCGACGACGGAGCGTATGGCGGCCCGACGAGCGTGGCCACCAGGCAGCTCGAAGAGTGCGCCGCGCGCGGCCACGAGGTCACGTTGGTGTCCCTGTGGCGAGGCAGATCCCGGGCACCGGCACGTATCGGCTCGGTCCCGCTGCGTACGCGCCCGGCGCGCGCTCTGCTCCCCGGGCGCTTCAGCGGGCTCATGCACCCGCTGCTTGTCAGGGACATGTGGCGCTCCATGGGCGGGGCCGATGTGGTGCACATCCACGCGGGGCGTGACCTCGTCTCCCTCACCGCGCTCGCCGTGGCCGCGCTGCGGCGCAAGAGGTTCTTCGCGCAGACGCACGGCATGCTGGAGCCGCGGCTCACGGCCGTCGCCAAAGTCTTCGACCGCGTGTACGTGCCTCTCCTGCGCCGGGCACGCGGCTGCCTGGTGCTCACCGAGCGGGAACGGCGGGCGGTGGCCGAAGTCATCGGCCAGGACGGTCCGCCCCTGCTGATACTGCGCAACGGGGTGCGACCGCAGCGAGGCGCTGAGGCGGAGCACCGGCGGCGCGACCGGGAAGTGCTCTTCCTCGCCCGGCTGCACCCGCACAAGCGCCCGGAGGCGTTCGTCGAGATGGCCGCACTGGTCCACCGGAAGGTGCCCGACGCACGGTTTACCCTGCATGGGACGGACGAGGGGTCACTGCCGACGGTGCGTCAGCTCATCGCCGCTCACGGCCTTGAGAAGGTCGTCGGCTACGGCGGGGCACTGGAGTACGCCGAGGCGGCCCGCGCTCAGGCAAGGGCGGCAGTGTATGTGCTGCCGAGCGTCAGTGAGGCGTTCCCCATGACGGTGATCGAAGCCTTGTCCGTGGGCACGCCCGTGGTGTGCACCGACACCTGCGGTACGGCGGACGAGCTGGCGCGCCGTGGGGCGGCGATTGTCACCGACGGCAGCCCGCAGGCCATGGCCGACGCGGTGTGCGACCTGCTGGCCGACGAGAAAAAGCGCGGTGTACTGGTGGAAGCGGGCTACCGTGCCGTCGAAGAAGCCTTTTCCATCCATGCGGTGGCAGACCGGCTGGAAGAGATCTATCGAGGTGTCTGACACCTGGGCTGTCCGGAGGAACTGTTCCGTGCGGCCGGTTTTCAAATCATTCTCGTCGGAATCCGCCTTGTAAGGTTCCGTGCATCGTTGCCCCCGCCGGTGTTTGAACAAAACGGAGATCAGTTCTACCCATGATTCTGGAATCCTGCACCGGAGTGGACAATTCACGGCCCGTCACGGATGTGGTTGTCATCGGCGGCTGCGGGCGAGTAGGACTTCCCCTGGGTGTCGCGCTCGCCGCTCACGGCATGCTTTCGGTGACGCTCTACGACATTGACGCCGCAGCAGTCGACACGGTCAATCGGGGAAAGCTTCCGTTCTCCGAGAGAGGGGCTGCTGAGCCGCTGCGCGAGGCCGTACGCGAGGGCCTGTTGCGTGCCACAACCGATGGTGCGAGCGTCGCCACCACCGAGAACCTCATCGTAGTGGTGGGGACGCCGGTGGACGAGCACCTCAATCCGGATCTCGGGGCGGTCCCACGGGCTTTGGAACGCTGCGCGGAGCATCTGCGCGACGGACAACTGGTCATGCTCAGAAGCACCGTTCACCCTGGGGTCACAGCGCTGACCGAGCGGCTGCTCGAACGGCTCGGCAGGAATGTCGATGTGGCCTTCTGTCCCGAGCGTATCGCCGAAGGCGCGGCCATGACCGAGCTGTTCGAGCTGCCGCAGCTGGTGGCCGCTCGCTCCGAACGAGCCGGCGACCGGGCGGAAAAGTTCTTCCGCACCCTCACGGACAAAATTGTCCGTATGGAGCCGGAGGAGGCGGAGCTCGCTAAGCTTTTCGCCAACACCTGGCGGTACATCAAATTTGCCACCGTCAATCAGTTCTGGATGATGGCGAACGACTTCGGGCTCGACTTCGAGCGCATCCGCGCTGCGATCACATACGATTATCCGCGGGCATCCGATATGCCAGGAGCGGGATTCGCCGCCGGCCCTTGCCTGCTCAAGGACACCCTGCAACTGGCGGCATTCACCGGTAACAATTTCGTCCTGGGACACGCGGCCATGCTCATCAACGAGGGACTGCCGCTCTATCTTGTGTCGCGTCTGGAGTGCAGATTCCCCCTTGCGGAAACGCGGGTGGGAGTTCTCGGCATGGGCTTCAAGGCCGGCAGCGACGATGTGCGCGAAAGCCTGTCGTTCAAGCTTCGCAGAATCCTGATGGCCAAGGCCCGGGAAACCCTGTGCACCGATCCGTACGTCAGCGACCCGCGCTTCGTGGAGCTGGATGAGGTCATGCGCCGGGCCGATGTGCTCGTCGTCGCCACGCCGCACCCCGAGTACCGGAATCTGGCCACGGAGAAACCCGTCGTGGACCTGTGGGGAATCGCCGGCAGGGGCGTACGGGCCTGACCGGCAGTGCGAATGGCTCCCCTCACCACCCGCCCGAGCACCGGCCCCGGGCGACCTCAGCAGAAAGGTCTCCTGTGAAGGTTCTCGTCACCGGCGCATCCGGTCTGATCGGCAGTTACCTCGTGAAAGAACTGCTCCACCAGGGTCATGTCGTGGTGGGTCTGGACAACTTCTCCAAGTACGGCGCGGCCCGCCGCGGCACCCTGGGCGATCCGCACTACCGGCTGGTCGAGGGAGACGCCCGCGACACGGATCTCGTCGCGAAACTGCTGGCCGACTGCGATCACTTTGTCGCCGGCGCGGCCATGATCGGTGGGATCTCCTACTTCCACACCTACGCCTACGACCTCCTCGCCACCAATGAGCGGATCACGGCCGCCGCCTGCGACGCGGCGATCCGGGTCTACGGCGACGGGCCGCTGCAGAAGGTGACGTATCTGAGCTCCTCGATGGTGTACGAGAACACCGACTTCTGGCCGTCCCGGGAGGGGGACGAGCGCCGCATCCCGCCGCCGTCGTCCTCGTACGGCTTCCAGAAGCTGGCGGTGGAATACTTCGCCAGAGCGGCGTGGGACCAGTACAGCCTCCCCTTCACCATTGTGCGGCCCTTCAACTGCGTGAACGTCGGGGAGGAACGGACGGTCGGCCAGGGCGAGGAGCGCTCGGGCGATATCAAGGTCGCCACATCCCATGTGGTTCCCGACCTGGTGCAGAAAGTGCTCAAGGGCCAGGATCCCCTGCACATCCTCGGCAGTGGCGCTCAAGTGCGGCACTTCACCTATGGCGGGGACCTGGCCAGTGGTATCTGCTCGGCGATCTTCCACCCCGCCGCGCTCAACGAGGACTTCAACCTGGCGAACGCGGAGCCCACCAGCATCCTGGAACTGGCGGAGCGGATCTGGCACAAGATCAAGGGTGACGACGAGCCGTTCCGCTGCACGACCGACGAGCCGTTCGAGCACGATGTGCAGCGCCGGACCCCGGACGTGTCCAAGGCCAGGGACATGCTCGGCTTCACCGCGACGACCACGCTGGACGAGATCCTCGAGAAGCTGATCCCGTGGGTACGCCAGGCCATTGCCGAAGGCCGCCTGTGACCGCCCCACCGGCCGGGCTCAGCCGGCGCCGGATCGAAATAGCCGAGGAACGGGAACATATCGGTGACCCGCGCCACCGCGTATTCTATTTCGGCGTCGACCTTGATTTATCCCTGCGTTTATATGGTGCCTTATTCGGTGCTGTCGGGACGGGCTACCTGGTGGAGGAAGGCGTCAGCGCCTCGGACAGCATCGCGGTGATCCGCCCCAGCCCGGCCTGCGGGCTCAGCCGTTCCTGAACGTACGCGGGACCGCGAGCGCCGAGCGCTGCCGATCGGCCGGGATCCCGGATCAGTTCCCCGACACCCTTGTGCAGCGCCTCGGGGTCTTCCGGGCGTACGACGATTCCCGCTCCGGAGCGACGCACTTCCTGAGCCGTGCTTCCGTGCGTGGCCACCGAGGCCACAACTGGACGTCCGCTCGCAAAGTAGGACGTCAGCTTGGAGGGCAGGCTCATGTCCAGTACAGACGTCCGTTGGGTGACCACGAGGACGTCCGCGGCGGCCAGCACGTCGGGGAAGTCCTCGTCGGCCGCGGGCGGCAGCAGGTCCACGTTCGGCAGGTCTGCGGCAAGACGCCCGAGGTGTGTCCGCTGGCTGCCGTCCCCCATGATCGCGACCCGCATGCGCGGAGTGTCACGGGCCGCGATCCGCGCCGTGTCGACCAGCACCTCCAGCCCCTGTTTGAGCCCCATGTTCCCGGAGTGCAGCACGACGAATTCCTCCTCTCCCCAGCCGAGCCGCGCCCGTGTTGCCCCGCGGTCGCCGGTCGGGGGCGTCACATGGGTCCAGTTGGGCACAACTCTCACACGTGTCGCCGGCACACCCGTCGCGGTGACGCGGTCCATGAACGACTCATGCACCACACCGATCAGGGTGGCCGAGCGCAGGATTCTCGCCTCCATGCCGGCCACGATGGAGGCCACGTGGTCGCCGCCCCTGATGCCGCCCTGCTCGGCCGCGGCCCCCATGAGGTCCTGCACCATGACCGCGTGCGGCACCCCGTGGCGACGGGCGAGCCGGCTGCCGATAACGCCTCCCGCGAGCGTCGGCATCTGACTGATCACCAGGTCCGGCCGTCCGGCCGGTGGTCCCAGCGATCCATGCGCAAGGAAGCTGACCTCGTGCAGCCCTCTCAGCAGCACTGTTTGACGCGACGGGACGAAACTGCGGCGGCGGTGGACCTGAACACCTCCCCGGCTCTCGACCATCCGCCAGCGCCCCCGGTAGTCGTCGTGAACCCGCCAGGCCGGATAGTGAGGCATTGCTGCGAGGACATCGACATGGGCGCCGCGCGCGGCCAGGTGCTCCGCGGTCCGGGTCGAGTAGGGCGCGATCCCGGCGTGCTCGGGCGCGTAGTTGGTGGACACGAGGAGTACGCGGCGACCCGCGAATAGCTCAGCCATTTACGCATAATACGATCCAAATGCCGCAAATACTCAAGCGACACACTCCCAGGCGCGCCCGATATATCTTGTATTTGAGCTATAACTCCATTGAAGAAGATTCAGGCTATTTATGCGCTTCAATGAGGGGTGCTGGTGCGGGGCAGTCAAGAGCGTTGCGCGGCTGCGGTATTTGGTTGGGCTGTCGTACTCATCGCCTTGCTGCCAGGGCTGATCCTGCAGATCCCCGATACGCGATTCGGGGCGGCACTCGCTGTGCAGTGTGTCGTCGTGGCACATACCGGTGGGGCGCTCACCCGGGTACTCACCGATACGTCAGTGCGGCTCGTCGCACTCGGTTTCTGGCTCTTCGCCTATGTGTGGCTCGGACTGGCACCGTTCGCCATGCTCGCCACCGATACCTACCCCCTTGCATACCGGACCGGCGACGAGACCGCTTTCGCCGCCGGCGCCCTGATCGAACTCGGGCTCCTCGCCTACAGCGTCGGGGCGGCACTCGCCGCCAGGCGTACCCATGGCCGGTCGGTCGTTCTCGAACCGCTGCTTTCCCGCAGGCTCGCACCCATCCCTGTGCTCCTCCTGTGCGGCTTTTCGCTCGTTCTCGCGGTCGTGCTCATCCCCCGGCTGGGAGGATGGGATGCCTTCTTCACCAGCAGACAGGCCGTGCGAGAGTCGGGCGCCGCGTCGGACTCGGCGCGGGTGCTGCGTGCCTGGGCCCTCGCCGTCCCCGCCTTCTGGGCGCTGGTGGCCCTGGTGCATCTGCCCCGCCGGACGACAGGTGACCGGTTGCTGCGCGGCATCCGCTGGATGCTGCTCCCGCTCCTCATCGGGCTCAATGTGGTCGTCAACAACCCCATCAGCAAGCCGCGCTTCTGGGCCGGAACCGTCCTGCTTGTCCTGCTTTTCGCAACGAGCCGGTTCAGCCGCCCGCGGGCCTTTCGCCTCGCCGCCGCGGCGCTTATGGCCGTGGTGCTGCTCGTCTTCCCCTACAGCGACTACTTCCGTTACGACGAACGTGAACCCGTCCATGTTGTCGCCCTGACCGAACAGTTCACCACGAACATGGACTACGACGCCTTTCAGCAAATGCAGACCGGTATCGACTACGCGAAAGAGAACGGCCTCTCGCCGTCGTCCGCACTCGGGCCCGCCCTGTTCATGGTTCCGCGCTCTGTGTGGCCCGACAAACCGCAGGCGACCGGCAGCACACTCGCCCAGTACGCGGGCTATGACGTCCATAATCTTTCGTCACCGCTGTGGATCGAGAGCTACCTGTGGGCCGGTGTTCCTTGCGTGGTGGCTGTCTTCTGCCTGCTGGGTGCGGCCGGACGCCGTATGGACGACATCCGGGAACGGCTGCGGGACAGGCGGGCCACGCTGGCGGTTCTGCTGGTCCCGGCCTTCGCCTTCTATCAGATGGTCTTCCTGCGCGGCAGCCTCCTGGGCATCGCGGGGCCGCTGCTGCTGCTCTTGACCATTCCGCTGTTCATCACCGCCCCCGCCCCCGCCGCCGCCCGGTCGTCCCGGTTCCCTGCACCGGCGCTGCCGCCCGCGACCGCCGGCCACGCAACAATCCCCGGAACAGGAGACATCCGTGACCAGTCCCACCCGCTTCGATGACCGGTACGACGAACCGGACCAGCTCCGCGCCCAACTGCGCCAACTGCTGAGGTACCGCGCCACCATCGCGCTGGGCATCGTGCTGGGACTGATCGGCGGACTGCTGCTGGTGCTGTTCCGCGCAGGCAGCCACACCTCCACCGGTGAGGTCCTCGTCCGCTCGACAGTGGACCCGTTCAGCACGTTCGGTGTGTCCATCGACAACCAGATGAGCATGGGCACGGAGCGGCAGATCGCGCTCAGCGCCACCGTCGCGGATCGGGTGGCGAAGGCGCTGCGCCAACCGTCCCGTGGAGACGCGCTGCTGGAGGACCTGCGCGTCAGCAATCCGCCGGACACTCACGTCCTCAGGTTCGAGTACACAGCGGGCACCGCGAAGCGGGCGGCCCGGGTGACCAACGCGTTCATCGATGCCTACCTGGCTGATCGTAGGGAAAGGACCGAGGACTCGGTGACGCGGATGACGAGAGGGCTGGAGCAGCAGATCGCCGTGCTGGACAAGCGGGACACGGAGAAGGCGGACCCGGCCGCGAAAGCGGCGCTGCGGGACCAGAGGAACGTCTTGCAGAAGCGGATCTCGGACATCAGGGCCCGCGACACCAACGGGGGTGACATCGTGCGCAGGGGCGAGCCGCCGGCGCAGCCCTCGGGGCCGGGAGTGGCGTCACTCATCGGAGTCGGCCTGGTGAGCGGTCTCCTCCTCGGTATCGTGCTCGCCTGGCTGCGAGCCGCCCTCGAACCGCGGGTCCGTTCGGTCGACGATGTCCAAGGAGTGCTGGGCGCTCCCGTGCTGGGCATCCTCCCGGCCACCGACACGGAGAGCGAACTGCTGGAGGTCGGCCGGGTCGGCTGCGGCCGCGCGGAGGCGTACCGTACTCTCGCCCTCCGCCTCCGGCACGGCGAGGGTCTCGCGGTCGGCGGCACACTGCTGGTCGTGGCGCCGAAGCAGGACCACAACGCCGAGGCCGCGGTAGTGAACCTCGCCGCCGCGTTCGCCGAGTCCGGTGATGACATGCTGCTGTGGGACATCACCGCGAGCACATCCGGCCTCGCGGCACGACTGCCGCTGGTGACCGGTAATTCCGGTGCCGACACCGAGCTGGCCGGCCTCCCTGAGGGCCGGGTCGTCGTCGACGCGGGCATGGCGGGGCGATTCGCGCTCTGCTCCGACAGACGTGACACCACCACCGACGACGTCCCGGTGTCCCGCACCGTGACTCGCGTCCTGAAGTGCGCCGGTTCCGGAAGGTCGACGTCGCTCGTCATCACTCGGCCTCTGCTTGAACACACCGACGGTCTCGCGATCGCCCAACGCGTGGACGGTGTCCTCGTGGTGGGCGTCCTGGACGACAGCAGGCGCGACGATCTCAAGCGGGTTCGCGAGTTGATCAGCGTCTCGGGCGGACGCATCGTGGGCGCGGTGCTCATCACGGGCACCCGGCGGAGCCGGCTCCGCGATGCCATGGACGGCGGCCTGGTCCGCCGCCTGAGGAAGCGGGGCTCGTCCGCGACGCCGGCCGCCCGTGGAGACGGGGCCCGGGATCTGCCCGTGACCGCGGATCTGCCCGTGACCGTGGACCTGCCCGTGACCGTGGATCACGCCGACAGCACAACGCGGGAAGGGAAGCCCACCCCACCCCCACAGGTCTCGTCCACGAAGAAAGACAAGCCCACCCGATCCCGGCGGAACTCGTCCACGAAGAAGAACAAGCCCACCCCACCCACCCCACGCGAGCAGCAAGCGTCCCCGCCCTCCCCACCGGAGCAGGACTCGTCCGCGCAGGACAACACGCTTACCGCCCCCCAAGGATGAGCGCCTCCGGAACGGCCGTTCCCGCCGCCGGCGGGGTGGCTGCCCGGAGCGGGGTCGCCGCCACGGCGCGTGGCGGATGGTGGGGCTTCCTGGGTTCGACGGTCAACGCGGTCTTCGGCTACCTCCTCGTCGCCCTGGTCACGCGCGCCCTTGGCGCGCACGGCTCGGGAGCGGTGTTCACAGGCGTCGCCGTCTTCACCATCCTCAGCAACACCTGCAAGCTCGGTGCCGACACCGGACTGGTGCGCTTCGTGTCCCGCGACGTGGCCACCGGCGGCGGCCGGCAGGTGAGCGCGCTCCTGCGCGCCGCCGTCGTACCGGGAGCCGCGGTGAGTACCGTGACCGCCGCGCTGTTGTTCCTTTCTCCCTCGACGGCTATCTCATTGCTGCCGAATCTGGCCCCGGAAGACGCGGTCACTCTGGTCCGGCTCTTCGCACTCTTCCTCCCCCTGGCCACGGTCACCCTGATTCTGCTCGGCGCGACCCAGGGCTACGGCACTGTCATTCCGTTCGTCGGCGTCGAGCAGATCGGCAAACCGGTGCTGCGTGTCCTGATCGCCGTACCGGTCGCGCTGCTGGCTCCGGGGGTGCTGAGCCTGGCCGCCGCCTGGCTCATTCCCTCCCTGGCCGGCGCCCTCCTCGCGTGGCTCGCGCTGCGCCGGTGCCGTGCGAGCGGGAAACCTACTCCCGGGCCTGAAGCGGCCGCTGCCCGGCGGGGATTCTGGGCGTTCGTCGCACCCCGCGCGGTCTCCTCCGTCTTCGACATCAGCGGGGTGTGGGTGGGCGTGATCCTGCTGTCGGGCCTGGCCACGAGTGAAGAGGCGGGCATCTATACGGCCGTCGGCCGTGTCATCGTCGCCGGGACCCTGCTTCAGCTTGCCATCCGGCTGGCTGTCGGTCCGCAAATCAGCCGCCTGCTCGCCCTGAACGAGTTCGAGCAGGCCTGCCATCTGCATCGCATCTCGACGCGTTGGAGCGTGTTGTTCTCCTGGCCGCTGCTCGTGTTCCTCGCGAGTTTCCCCGGCACGGTCCTCTCTCTGTTCGGACCGGAGTTCAAGCTGGGGGCGGATGCGCTGGTTCTGCTCTGTGTTGCCTCGGCGGTCAACGTCGGGGCGGGCAATGCCCAGACGGTGCTGCTCATGGCCGGCAAGAGCTCATGGCATCTCGCGGTCACCGGCGCCGCGTTCGCGGTGCAGTTGACCGCCGGCATCCTCACTGTGCCCCGCTGGGGTGTCCTGGGAGCCGCCCTGTCCTGGGGAGTGGCGATTGTCGTCGAGAACCTCACAGCAGCCGCCCTGGTGCGGCGTCATCCGGGCTTCGCGACCGTCGACCGCGGGTACCTCGCCGCAACCGGCGCCGGCCTCTGCCTCACGGCGGCTCTGGTTCTTCCCGCCAGGCTGCTGGCAGGCGACACGGTGATGGGACTCGCCGTGGGAATCACCTTGGGCATTTGCGTATTTGGTATAAGTTTGTGGCGTTTTCGCACCCTGTTGGGAATGCGTGAGCTCGTCGGCGTACTGAACAAACGCCCCGTGTAAGGCCGTCGCACAACCGAGGCCGCCTTCAACACCGCCCCTTCTCGTCCACCAGTACCACTTCTCTTCACGGGATATTCCATGCACCTGAGAATTCGCACAACGAGGATCGTCACCACCGCTTCCGCGCTGGTCGTCCTCGCGGCCGCATCGCTCACGACCGCCCTGACCGCCTCCGGTTCGGCGGCCACCGGCGAAGAAACCCTGACCGCCGATCCCTTGGCGACATGGCAGACGGACGGCATCGTCTGGTCGCTCGCGTACGCGCGCGGTGTCGTGTACGTCGGCGGTACCTTCGGCAACGTCCGCCCGCCCGGCGCGAAGCCCGGTGAGAAAGAGGTCGCGCGCAAGAACTTCGCCGCGTTCGACGCCGTCACGGGCAAACTGCTCCCGTGCACCCACTCCTTCTGGGGGGCCGAAGACACCGTACGGGCACTCAAGGCGTCGCCCGACGGCAAGGTGCTGTTCGTCGGCGGCTCCTTCAGCAGGGTCGGTCGGGCCGCCGTAGCCAATACGGTCGCGCTCAATACGGCCGACTGCTCGCTGCGCAATGATTTCCGCCCCGCCGTGTCGGCGACCGTTCGAGCCATCGAGACCACCGATACCGCGGTGTACTTGGGCGGCGAATTCACGACCGTCAAAGGCCAGACCAGGAACTACATCGCCTCGCTCAGCCCCAGCGGCTCGCTCCTGCCTTTCAAGGCGGCCATCGACAGACCGGTCCGGGCCATCGCGGCCGCACACAAACACGGAAAGGTTATCGTCGGCGGCGACTTCGACAAGGTCAACGGCGCCAAGACGCATGCGCTGGTCGGCCTGAATCCTTCGACCGGGTCGACGGTGTCCTCGTACCCCAGCTGGATCCCGAGGCGTTCGGTGGTGAAGGCACTGGGACGCGACGGCACCAACTTCTATGTGGGAGCCGAGGGCAACGGGACAGGCATCTTCGACGGACGCATCGCCGGCCGTCTGTCCGATGACAAAATGGTGTGGAAAGACACCTGCTGGGGCGCCACACAGGCGGTGGTCCCGTACAACGGCGTTCTTTACAGCGGATCCCACGCCCACGACTGCAACAACACCCCCGGGGGCTTCCCCGAACTCAACGATCGCCAGCATTTTCTGGCCAACTCGCTCCGCGACAAGAAGATCCTGCACTGGTTCCCCGACACGAACGGAGGGACCGGTGAAGGTCAGGGCCCCCGGGCATTGGTGATGGCCGGGAAAATCCTCTGGGCGGGTGGCGAATTCACCGCTGTCAACGAAAGGCCGCAGCAGAGCCTGACTCGCTTCGCGGCCGCCCCCGACACCGGAGCCCCGGAAGCGGCTCCCCAGCTCAGGATCGCCGATTCACGCGCCGGCAAGGTCACGCTGGCGTGGCGTGCCGCATGGGACCGGGACGACGCGGTGCTGACGTATCTGATCTACCGTGACGGCGTGCGCGTGGCCTCGCGGACGCAGCGGTCCGCCGCGTGGGACCGCCCGAACATGAAATACACGGATTCCATCCCGTCCGGCTCTCGCCATCAGTACACGATCGCCGTGACCGACGGTGAGAACGCATCGGCCAAGTCCGCGCCGCTTGAAGTGACCGCGGCTGTCGCCGACAAGCAGCCGACAGGAGAATGATGGGAGTGGACCGTCTTGGTTACGCACCGGGAGTCTTCGACCTTTTCCACGTGGGCCATCTCAACATCCTGCGCCGGGCCCGGGAGCAGTGTGACCGCCTCATCGCGGGCATCTGCTCCGACGATCTGGTGGTGCACCTGAAAGGCAGAGCACCCGTCGTACCGCTCTGCGAACGACTGGAGATCGTCCGCAGCGTACGCTACGTCGACGAGACTTTCGTCGCGACTGTGGACGACAAGGTCGAGATCTGGAAGAAGGTCGGTTTCGACGTCATCTTCAAGGGTGACGACTGGCTCGGCACAGACGTCTGGAAAGCCTTCGAAACCGAATTCGCGAAGGTGGGTGTGGAGGTCGTCTACTTCCCTCACACCACGCACACCTCAAGCACTCTTCTGCGCGATGTGCTCAACCTGCTTGCCCCGCAAAATCCGGCGGGGTCATATTCAGGACAGCTCGCGGAACCACTTCACAAGGAACGCGGCCATGAACAGCACATGAGCCACCAGCAGCGCACAGTACACGCCGAGAAAGAGATCTCGGTTCCCCAGGAATAGAAAGCTGACACAGACCGTGCCGTAGTCGACGGGAAGAAGCAGTACGGACCGCAGCGTCGAGGGCGACGCCGCCGAGGCTTCTCCTCCTGCCTGCGGCTTCAGCTTCTCTGTCAGGATCCCGCCGACGATGATGACGACGGCCACGAGCTGGAAGACCATCGGCACGAGCAGGAAGGCCTCACTGGGCAGGTCGAAGAAGCGGTAGAACGACACGAGGACCACCATGTGGATGCCCGCGATCTTGGCGACGTCGACGACATGGTCCAGCCACTCACCCGAGGCGCTTTCCAGCCTCTGACTCCGTGCCAGTTGCCCGTCCGCCGAGTCCAGGGCGAAGCCCAGCGCCAGAGCCGCGAACACACAGACCGACATGACCGGCCCAGGCGGCAACAGCGCCACGGCAGCCAACGCCGCGAAGGTGGACACGGCGCCGAGCGCGGTCACCTGATTCGGCGTGATCCCGCCGCGGTACGCCACCGCGGCGAGCACGCGGCCTGCCGGCCGATTCACAAACCGGCTGTAGACCGGGACCCCCTTCGAGGATTTCTGGGCTGTCGACAGGCGTCCGAACACGTCAGCAAGTTCCGACATTTAACCCTCATCACGAATAAAGCCACGGCAAGGTGGCAATTGTGACAGAGGGGATGCCTCATCTACCCCGTAGACACCTGTGCCTGGTGAGGCGATTCCTCTCGCCTCCACAAACCCGTGGCGATGTGACCCGTCTCGTGGGCCCCGGGGGCCGCCGGCACCCGGGGCCCCCGGCCCGTCAGCCGGGCACGATCACCGGGTCCTGCCGCCCTGGCTTCAGCCGCTCCACCAGCCAGGTCAGCTGCGCCGCCTCCTGTACCGCACCGCCGCCCTCGTGGTCGTTGAAGGGGTACACCTCGATGTGCTTGTCCTCGATCCCGTACGCGTGGAACGCGGCGAAGACAGAGGACGGCGGGCACGTCTGGTCCTGGAGCGCCACCGAGAAGAACCCGGGCGCCCCGCACCGGGCCGCGAAGTGGACGCCGTCGAAGTACGACAGGGTGCGGAACACCTCGTCCGCCCTGCCGTGGTGCACCTTCAGGTAGTTGATGACCTCGCGGTACGGATCGCGGTCGACCAGGGCGGTGGACCGCGGGAAGTCGCAGAGGAACGGCACATCGGGCCCGACAGCCGCCAGATCGGGGACGAGCCCGCCGACGGCCAGCGCGAGGCCGCCGCCCTGGCTTCTTCCCACGACCGCGGTGCGCGCGGGGTCCGTACGGGGATGGGAGCGGGCCGCCTCGACCGCGCGTACGGCGTCGGTCATCACCCGGCGGTAGTAGAAGGCGTCGCGGTCCTCGATGCCGCGGGTCAGAAACCCGGGGTGGGCGGGGCCGCTGCCCACCGGGTCGGGCGTGGCGCCGAGAGACCAGGCGCTGCCCTGCCCACGGGTGTCCATCACCAGGTGCGCGCACCCCGCCGACGCGTACAGCAGATGGCTGTGCGGCAGGCCGCGCCCGCCGCCGTAGCCGATGAACTCCACCACGAGCGGCAGCGGCTCAGCGGCGGAAGCGCCAGTGGCGGCGGGCAGGATCAGCCACGCCCTGACGCGGTGGCCGCCGAATCCGGCGAACGACACGTCGAATATGTCGACCGTGGCGAGCGGGGTGTCCACGGGCTCGAACCGCGCGTCCAGGTCATGGTCCCGGGCCTCGCTCAGGGTCCGGGCCCAGAACGCGTCGAAGTCGTCCGGCTCCGGCGACTTCGACCGATAGGCGTGCAACTCATCCAGTGGTATGTCGAACTGAGCCACGAGGGTGCAGCCCTTCTCCGCGATAGCGGTGATCGGTGACAGCGGTGATCGGTGACAGCGGTGATCGGTGACAGCGGTGACAGCGGTGACAGTGGTGACAGCGGTGCGGGACGGGCAGGACGTGGTGAGGGTGGCTCAGGAATGTGTCCTTCGCCCGGCAAGAGCGTTCGGGGGAGCCGTGCTGTCCCGAACCACCAGGCGCGTCGGCAGCTCAGTACGCGGACACCCCGGCTGTTCGGCCTGTTCCGCCCGTTCTCCCGCCATGAGAAGTACGAGCAGACGCAGCGCGGTCGCCGCCATCTCGGAGAGCGGCTGGCGCACCGTGGTCAGCGCCGGGGTGGCCCAGCGGGACTCCGGCAGATCGTCGAAACCCACCACGCTGATGTCCTCGGGCACCCGCAGACCGCGCTCGGCGAGCGCCTGGTACACGCCGAGCGCCATGCCGTCCGAGCAGACGAAAACGGCCGTCGGCGGCTCGGCCAGATCGAGGAGCTCCCGCATGCGCCGCCGCCCGCCGCTCTCGCTGAATTCACCGTGGCGCACATACTCGGGGCGCCGGGCGATCCCGGCGGCCACCAGCGCCGAGCGGTAACCCGCCACGCGCGCGCTGCTGCACGACTTGCGCCGGAAGCCGCCGATCACCGCTATCCGCTCATGCCCGAGCGAGATCAGATACTCGGTGGCGCTCAGCCCGCCCTGCCAGTTGGTCGCGCCGACCGACACCACACCCGGCGGCTGCTCCAGCACCGGGTCGATCATCACGTACGGGATGCGGTGGTGCGTGAGCCAGGCGTACTGGGACGGTGTCAGCTCGGCCAGATGGAACAGCACCCCCGAGGACCCGCGGGCGGTGAGCCTGTCCAGCCAGCCGCGCCCGGGCCCGCCGCCGGTGCGGGTCAGGCCCGCGGAGACCACCACCTCCAGGCCGGCGTCGTGCGCCGCCTGCTCCACTCCGTGCAGCACCGCTGCCGACCAGGAGGTGTCCAGCGAGTGCACCACCAGGTCCACCAGGCCGGGCGGGGTGGTCGCGTCGAAGCGGGGTCTGCGGACATAGCCCAGCCGGTCCAGTACCTCGGTGACCCGGCGACGGGTGTCGGCACCCACGTCCGCCCGGCCGTTGACGACCTTCGAGGCGGTCGGAACCGATACGCCCGCCTCGCGGGCGACCACCGCGAGGGTCGGCCCCGAGGCGCTGCCCGTTCGGGTCATGGGTGTCCTTCCGGAAAGAGTCAGCAACCGGTTTCTACCTTAGAGCCGCCTCAACCCGACGTGAAGACCTGCGATTTAAGGCTTCCGATCCGCCCCGAATTTTCGAAATATCGAACAAGGGAGGCCCGTGTGGACGGGTAGACGGGCGGCCGGGTGCCGTAGACGTTTGGGACGGGTGCCGTACACGTTGCGCGGGCGCGGGGCGGCGAGTCCATTGACCCTTCCGTTCGGCGCTGCCTAACGTAGAGACCGGTTGCTACGCCTTTTCCTCGCAGAGTGGGAGATCCCTTCACTGTGCCTCACCGTCCCCCGGTGCTGCCCGGGAACGACGCCTCGACCGTGCGTGACGTCGCCGCGCGGGCCGGAGTCTCCGCGTCGACCGTCTCGCGGGTGCTCGGCGGTACGTATCCGGTCGCCGCCGCGACCCGGGCCAGGGTCCTCAAAGCCATGCGTGAGCTGGACTATGTCGTCAACGCGCACGCCCGTGCGCTGGGCGGCTCCACCAACAAGACAGTCGCGTTCATCGTGGACGACGTCACGGGCCCGTTCTACGCGCACGTCGCGCGCGGCGTGGAGGAACAGGCCGCCGCCGAGGGGCGGCTGTGCATGCTGTGCACCACCCACGGCGACCCGCAGCGCGTCCTCACCATCGTCGAGACGATGCGCGAACAGCGTGCCGACGCCGTGATCGTCGTCGGCGGCGCCTGGGAGGACAAGGCCCACCTCGACCGGATGACCTACTTCGCGCACGCCCTGGACCGGGCGGGGTCGCGCCTGGTGCTCGTCGGCAGGCCGCCGCTGGGCGAGGGCGTGCCCGCCACCGTCGTCGACTACGACAACGAGGGCGGCGCCTTCGCGATGACCACGCATCTGCTCACCTCCGGGCACCAGCGCATCGCGTATCTCGGCAGAGTGCCTGGCATGATCACCAGCACCCAGCGCGTCAGCGGCTTCAGGCGCGCCCACGAGATGCTCGGGCTGAGCCCGGACCCCGCGCTCGTCCTGGACGGCGCCTACGCGCGCAGTTACGGCTATCAGGGCACCCGGGAGCTCCTTGCGTCCGGTGCCGCGTTCACGGCCCTGTTCGCGGCGACCGACATGGTGGCCGCGGGCGCCCTGCTCGCCCTGCGCGAGGCCGGGGTGCGGGTGCCCGAGGACGTGTCCGTGGTCGGCACGGACGATGTTCCGCTGGCCATGGACGTCTTCCCGGCGCTCACCACCGTGTCCATCCCGCACGAGGAACTGGGCCGGGCCGCGGTACGGCTCGCGCTGCACCGCCATGAACTCCCCGAGAGCCAGCATCTGGTGCTGGGCACGCACATCGTCGTACGCGACTCGGTGCGCCGCCGCCCGAGCCTGAGTCCCAGCCCGAGCCCCGGCCGCCGGGGCTGACGCCTTGTCACGTAACTGATGAAGTGAGCCCTTCTCCCACTCAACAACCCCACATCCGAACCGGAAGTCCGACTTCGTACGCGCCGCCTCTGCCATATTCGCAAGCCCCTTCGGAGGTGGGCAGTGACACAACTTGCCGAAGTCCACGAACCATCCGTGCCGGAAGCGGAAGCGGAAGCGGAAGCGGAAATGGAAACGGAGCCGGATTCGACGGGTCGACGTATCGAGGAGCTGGCGGCACGGCAGGAGCGCGCCCGGGCCGGCGGCTCCGCGCGCGCCGTGGCCCGACAGACGGCCCGCGGCCGGCTCACGGCCAGAGAGCGGATGGACCGGCTGCTGGACGCGGACTCCTTCACCGAGACCGACGCGTTCGTACGCTCCCGGGCAGGCGGCACCGACCAGCCCTACGGCGACGGCGTCATCACCGGTTACGGCACCCTCGACGGACGGCGGGTCTGCGTCTTCGCCCAGGACGCCACCGTCCACGGCGGCAGCATGGGCGAGGCGTTCGGCGAGAAGGTCATCAAGACCATGGACCTGGCGCTGAAGACCGGCTGCCCCATCGTCGGCCTCAATGACTCCGGCGGCGCGCGCATTCAGGAGGGCGTGGTCTCGCTCGCCCTCTACGCCGAGCTGGTCCGCCGCAATGTCGCCGCGTCCGGCGTCATCCCTCAGATCTCCGTGATCATGGGGCCGTGCGCGGGCGGCGCCGCCTACTCTCCCGCCATCACCGACTTCACCATCATGGTCGACGGCACCTCCCACATGTTCGTCACCGGACCGGACGTCATCGAGGCCGTCACCGGCGAGCGCACCACCGCGGAGCAGCTCGGCGGCGCCCGCACCAGCAACACGGACAACGGCAACGCGCACTTCCTCGCCGCGGACGAGGACGACGCCCTCGACCTCGTACGCGTCCTGCTGTCGTACCTCCCGGCCAACAACCAGGAGCATCCGCCCGAATACGCCCCCGCGCACACCCTCACGCCACGCCCTGCCGATCAGCGGCTGGACAGTCTCGTCCCCGATCGTCCCGACCTTGCGTACGACATGCGCGAGGTCCTGCGCGCCGTCGTCGACGACGGTGAACTCCTCGACGTCCACGAACTCTTCGCGCCCAACATCATCTGCGCACTGGCCCGCGTCGAGGGGCGCTCCGTCGGCGTCGTCGCCAATCAGCCCATGCACACCGCCGGTGTCCTGGACATCGACGCCTCCGAGAAAGCGGCCCGCTTTGTGCGCTGCTGCGACGCCTTCGGCATCCCGCTGCTGACCTTCGCCGATGTGCCCGGCTATCTCTCGGGCGCCCGCCAGGAACAGGGCGGGATCATCCGGCGCGGCGCCAAGCTGCTGTACGCCTACGCCGAGGCGACCGTGCCCAAGGTGACCGTCGTGGTCCGCAAGGCGTACGGCGGGGGCTATGCCGTCATGGGGTCCAAGCACCTCGGCGCCGACGTCAATTTCGCCTGGCCCACCGCCCGCATCGCCGTCATGGGCGCGGAGGGCGCGGTCAGTGTCGTGCACCGCAGGGAACTCGCCCAGGCCGCCGATCCCGAGGCGCTGCGCGCCAAACTCATCGAGGAGTACGAGGTCACCTGCGGCACCCCCTACGCGGCCGCCGAACGCGGCTATGTCGACGCGGTCATCGCCCCGCACACCACACGCGCGCACATCACCCGCGCCCTGCGCGCGCTGCGCACCAAACGCGCCGCTGTCCCGGATCGGAGGCACGGCAACATCCCCCTGTGATCCCTTCTGTGAACCGCCCAGCCACATGAGGAGCCGTCCCCATGCCCGCGCCCGACACCCCCACGCCCAACCCGTTACCCGGAGCAGCAGGAGCAGCAGGAGCACCCGTAGCAGCAGGAGCACCCGTAGGATCCGCCACCCTTCCCGCCCACCTCGATCACTGGGCACGCCATACCCCCGACCGCCCCGCCTTCACCTTTGTCGAACACCCCCTTCCGAACTCGCGCGGTATCCACCGCACCCACACCTGGCGGCGGCTGTCCGAGCGCACCCGCACCGTCGCCGCGCGGCTGGCCCTCTCCGCCGCCCCCGGCCAACGCGTCGCCCTGCTCTGCCCGCAGGGACCCGGCTTCGTCGTCGGCTTCCTCGCCGCGCTCAGCGCGGGCACCGTCGCCGTACCCATGTTCACTCCCGACCTCCCCGGTCATGGCGATCGTCTCGCCGCCGTCCTCGCCGATGCCCGGCCCGCTGTCGTCCTCACCACCAGCGGCGCCGCCGAGACCGTGCGCGCCTTCCTCGCGCTGCACGGGCTGCGGCCCCAACTGCTCATCACCGACCTGATCCCCGACGACCAGGCGGGTGACGACGGATGGATCCCGCCTCACCTGGACGAAGCAGCCACGGCCTACCTTCAATACACCTCCGGGTCCACCCGGGTTCCCACCGGCGTCGAAATTTCTCACGCGAATGTCGTCGCCAACGCCCGCCAAGCGCTTGCCGCCTACAGTGCCGAGAGCCACCACAGCGCCACCGTCGGCTGGCTGCCGCTCTACCACGACATGGGTCTCGTACTGAGCCTCGCCGCCCCCGTCGTCAGCGGCCTGCTGTCCGTCCTCATGGACCCGGCCGCCTTCCTTGAGCAGCCCGTCCGCTGGCTGCGCCTGCTCTCCACCCACCCGCACGCCATCAGCGCCGCGCCCAACTTCGCGTACGACTACTGCGCCGCCACGATCACCGCGCCGGAGAAGACCGGCCTGCGCCTGGACCGTGTTGTCGCACTGATCAACGGCAGCGAGCCGGTACGGCCCGCGACCGCCGACCGCTTCCACGCCGCCTTCGCCGACCAGGGACTGTCCGCGACCGTGCACTGCCCCTC
The DNA here is from genome assembly GCF_044548015.1 of Streptomyces sp. NPDC052236. Lineage (NCBI taxonomy): Bacteria > Bacillati > Actinomycetota > Actinomycetes > Kitasatosporales > Streptomycetaceae > Streptomyces > Streptomyces sp. NPDC052236. Next base: position 40,172 of record NZ_JBIUBL010000026.1, read on the forward strand.
GTACGGACTCGCCGAGGCCACCGTCTTCGTCTCCGCCCACCGCCCGGGCGCGGAACCGCGCCGCTACGCCCTCGACCGCGAGGCGCTCGCGGGCGGCAAGGCGCTGCCCGCCGGCCCCGGCGATCGCGGGGCGGTGCTGCTGGCGGGCTGCGGCGCGCCCATCGGCCAGCGCGTACGGATCGCAGCACCCGGCGGCGACATGCCTCTCCCGGACGGCGAGATCGGCGAGATCCTCGTCCAGGGGCCCAACGTCGGCCGCGGGTACTGGAATCGCGAGGACGAGAGCGGGGCAACGTTCGGCGGTGAACTGCGCGACCACCCCGGCACCTGGCTGCGCACCGGCGACCTCGGCACGGTGCTCGACGGACAGTTGCTGATCACCGGCCGTCTGAAGGACCTCATCATCGTGGACGGCCGCAACCACTACCCACAGGACATCGAAGCCACCGCCCAGGCCGCGCACCCGGCCATACGCCCGGACCGGCTCGCCGCCTTCGCCGTGCCCGGCCCCTCCGGCACCGAGGCGGCCGTGGTCGTCGCCGAACACGGACGCGGGCTGCTCCCGGCCGAGCGCGACCCCGCGGAGGTCACCAGAGCCGTCCGCGCGGCTGTCTCCGCCCGGCATGCCGTCCGCCTCGCCGACGTCGTACTCGTCCCGCCGAGAGGCATCCCACGCACCTCCAGCGGCAAGGTGTCCCGTTCCCTCACCCGCTCTCGCTACCTCGACGGCGCCTACGCAATCGACGGAGGCGAGGCATGAACCCGGACCACCCGGACCACCCGGAGCACCCGGACCACCTGGACCACCCGGAACGGGCCGACACGACGAGCCTGCGGCGGCTGATCACCGAACGGGTCGCGTCATGGTCCGGCCTGCCCGCCTCCGACATCCCCGGCAACCGCCCGCTGGCCGAGCTCGGGATGGCCTCCCGCGACGCCGTCGCACTCGCCGGAGAACTGGGCCGCATCACCGGCGAGCCACTGCCCGCCACCCTCCTGTGGGAGACGCCCACCGTCGACGCCCTGGTGGCACTTCTCGCCACCCGCGCGCCCGCGCCGCAGGACGGCTGCGCGCCCGAGCCCTCCGCCTCCGACAAGCCGCCCGCCGCCGCTGTCGAACCCGTCGCGGTCATCGGCGTCGGCTGCCGACTCCCCGGCGCCATCCACGGCCCGGCCGACTACTGGCGGCTGCTGACCCAAGGCACCGACGCCGTACGCCGCGTCCCGCCGCAGCGATGGCGCGGCTTCGCCCAACCCCCGCCCACCGTCGCCCGATGGGGCGGCTATCTCGACGACATCGCCGGCTTCGACGCCGACTTCTTCCGCATCAGCCCGCGCGAGGCCGCCGCCATGGACCCGCAACAGCGGCTGCTCCTTGAAGTCGCGCACGAAGCCCTGGACCATGCGGCCCTCTCGGCCGCCTCCCTCGCCGCCACGCCCACCGGGGTCTTCGTCGGCATCTCCGGGCACGACTACGGGCAGCTCACCGGCGCCGACCCGGCCGCCGTCGACCCCTGGGCGGCGACCGGCGCCGCCTCCGGCGTCGCGGCCGGCCGGCTCAGCTACACCTTCGACCTGCGCGGCCCCAGCGTCGCGGTCGACACCGCCTGCTCGTCCTCGCTGGTCGCCGTCCACCAGGCGTGCGCGGCGCTGCGTGGCGGCGAGTGCGACGCGGCGCTCGCCGCCGGAATCAATCTGCTGCTCTCGCCCGCCGTGACCGTCGCCTTCGGCCGGGCGGGCGCGCTCGCGCCCGACGGCCGCTGCAAGGCCTTCTCCGCCGCCGCGGACGGCATCGGCCGCGCGGAGGGCTGTGCGGCCGTCGTCCTCAAGCGGCTCAGCGACGCGCTGCGCGACGGCGACCGCGTCCTCGCCCTCATCAGGGGCACGGCTGTGAACTCCGACGGCCGCTCGAACGGTCTCATGGCGCCCAGCCCCGCCGCCCAACGCGCCCTGCTGGAGAGTGTCTACGCCCGCGTCGGCGTCGCCCCCGCCACCGTCGACCACGTCGAGGCCCACGGCACGGGCACCCCCCTCGGCGACCCCATCGAGGCCGGAGCGCTCGCCGAGGTCCTCGGCCGGGGCCGCGACGCCGACCAGCCCCTGCTGCTCGGCTCGGTCAAGTCCAACCTCGGCCACCTGGAGGCCGCCGCCGGGATCGCCGGGCTGGTCAAGACCGTCCTCGCCCTGCACCACGACGTGATCCCCGGTTCACTCCACTGCGACCGCCCGGCCCTGGACGATCCCCGGCTGCGGGTGGTCACCGAGCTCGAACCCTGGCCCCGCTACAGCGGTACGGCGACCGCGGGCGTCTCCGCCTTCGGCTTCGGCGGCACCAACGCCCACGCCGTACTGGAGGAGTGGCAGCCCGCCCCGTACCCCCTGTACGGGCCCTCGGCACAAGTCCCCGCCCCCGCCGCGCCCGCCCTGTTCCCGCTCAGCGACGCCGACCCGGCACGGATCCGCGACACCGCCGGCCGGCTCGCCGACTGGCTCGCCACACCGCAGGGCCGTGCCACCCGCCTGCCGGACCTCGGCCGCACCCTCGCCGGACGGACCGGCCGCGGCCCGGCCCGCGCCGCCGTCGTGGCCCACGACCACGACGGCCTCGCCGACGCACTCGCCGCGCTGGCCGCCCAGCACCCCGACCCGCGCGTCACCGCCGACGACCGCCGACTGATCGGCCCCGGCCCGGTGTGGGTGTTCTCCGGGTACGGCACACAGTGGGCCGGAATGGGCCGTGAACTCCTCGACACCGAGCCCGCCTTCGCGACCGCCGTGGAGAAATTCGAACCGTCCCTGGCGGCGGCGTGCGGCATTTCGCTGTACGAACTGCTGGCCCATGGCACCGAAGCCGATCTGACGCCGTTGGAGGTCTCCCAGCCGCTGCTGTACGGCACGCAGGTCGCCCTCGCCGACGTCTGGCGGTCGTACGGCGTAGAGCCCGCCGCCGTCATCGGCCACTCCATGGGCGAGGTGGCGGCAGCCGTGGTCGCCGGAGCGCTCGACGCCGCCGACGGCGCGCGCGTCATCGCCGTACGGTCACGCCTCCTGTCCACGCTGCGGGGCGGGGCCATGGCGGTGACGGACCTGACCGACGACGAACTGGACGCGCTGCCACGCGACTTCCCGGGCGTGCATCTGGCCGTGCACTCCTCGCCGTGGCAGAAGGTCGTCACCGGCGAGGCCGCCGCCGTCGCCCGCCTCGACCGTGCGCTCACCGCGGACGGGCGCGTCGTCCGCACCATGCCTGTCACAGGCGCCGGGCACTCACCGCAGGTCGACCCGCTGCTGCCGGAACTGACCGCCGCTCTCGCGGACGTACGGGGCCGGGGCGACGCGACCGTACGCCTGTACTCCACCGTGTACGACGACCCCAGGGCGGCCACGGCGTGCGACGCGGCCCACTGGGCGGCGAATCTACGGCGACCGGTGCGGCTGGCCCAGGCCGTGGCCGCCGCCCGGGCGGACGGTCTCACCGCCTTCATCGAGGTCTCGCCGCACCCGGTGCTGCCGCATCCCCTCGCCGAGACGGTGCCGGACGCCCTGGTCGTGCCCACTCTGCGGCGCGGGACCGATTCCACCTTCGCCTTCCGCAGTCACCTCGCCGCCCTGCATGTGGCCGGGCAACCCCTGTCGCCACGCAGGCTGCATCCGGACGGCGAGGTCAGCGACGTACCGCTGTCCCGTTGGCGCCACACCCGCCACTGGTGGATGGAACACACAGAAGAACAAGAGCAACAAGAACAACAAGAACAACAAGAACAAGGCAGCGTGCCGCTCGGGGCATCCGAGTGGCTGATCGGCCATATCGCCGCCGTAACCGGGCACCTCCCGCGCCAGATCGCTCCGCACACCCGGCTGGCAGACCTCGGCCTGGACTCCCTCATGGCGACACGCATCCGGGCAGCCGTGGAACGCGAGTTCGGCGTCGCGCCCCCGCTGCGCGACCTGCTACTGGCGGGCACAGTACAAGCCGCCGCAGACGCCATCAACAAGCGGGCCCAGTCCGCCGCTGAAAACAGCACGCCGCCGCCGCTGCGCGCGCTGCGCCCCGGCGGCAGCCGCCCCCCACTGTTCCTGGCCCACGCCGCGGGCGGCACCCCCGACGTCTACCGGCCGCTGACCGAGCTCCTCGGACCCGAGCAGCCGGTGTACGGCCTGGACCGGATCGAGAGCGCCGACAGCGTCAGCGCCAAGGCGCGCCAGTACGCGGCGGCCATCCGCGAGCTGTGCCCCGACGGGCCGTACCACGTCGGCGGCTGGTCCTTCGGCGGCTTCCTCGCGCAGGAGACCGCGCGGCTGCTCGCCGCCGGGGGCGGCCGGGTGGACACCGTCGTACTCATCGACTCCATCCGGCCGCTGCCCCGCCCCGGCCAGGCCGAACGGTCTGAATGGGACACCGCACGGGCGTACTTCGAGGGGTTCGCCGAGCACGTCGCCCGCACCTACGGCGCGCGGCTCGACCTGCCCTACGACGAACTGGCCGGTCTGGACGACCCGGCCCGCGTCGACCTCGTACTCCAGGCACTGCGCGTCATCGCCGACATCCCGGCCGCCGCCCTGGAGCACCAGCGGGCTTCGTACCTCGATCTGCGGATCGGCGAGTCCCACACACCCGGCCGCCACGACGGGCGGGTGATCCTCTACCGGGCCGCCGAACCGGCCCCGCACACCGTGCGCGACCGCGCCTACGAGCGCGAGGACGACGCGCTGGGCTGGGACGAGGTGTGTCCGGACCTTGAGGTCGTCCATGTCCCCGGGCACCACCTGTCGCTGCTCGACCCGCCGCACGCCGAGGTCATCGCCGCCCACCTGACGCGAGCCCTCACGCCAGTTCACGAAGGAGCCGCAGCCTCATGAAACCCTTTGTCCCCTCCCGCAGGACCGTCACCAAGGCAACGGCCCTGGGCTTCGCCGCCGCGGTCGCGGGCGCCCGCCCGGCCCTCGGCGCGAACGCGACCGCGACCGCGACCGCCGGAGTGAGCGTCACCCAACTCAGCGCGCGCGCCTACGACCTCGCCGTGCCCTCGGCCGCGCTCGGACGGACCGCACCCGTACGGATCATCCTGCCCACGTCGTACGCCGCGCTTCCCGACCGGACCTGGCCGGTGCTCTATCTGCTGCACGGCGCGCACGACGACTACACCTCATGGACCCGTGAGACGGACATCGAGGCGTTCACCGCCGGCCGGAACCTGATCGTCGCCATGCCGGACGGTGGTCCCACCGGCATCCCCTCCACGTGGCGCGACGGCACCGACTACGAGAAGTTCCAGCTCACGGAGGTCCCCGCGGTACTCGGCGGCGGCTTCAGAGCATCGGGGGTGCGCGCCGTCGCCGGGATCTCGACCGGAGGGTACGGCGCGATGGCGCACGCCGCCCGCAATCCGGGCGCGTTCACGGCGGCAGCCTCGTACAGCGGAATCCTCGACACCAGCGTGCCGGGCATCCCGGCGGTCGTGGACGCGATCGTCGCCCGGGAGAACCTGGATCCACGGTCACTGTGGGGCAGCCCGATCGCCGACTTCTGGACCTGGCGCGACTTCAACCCGCGGGCGCGCGCCGCCGGTCTGCAGGGCACCGCCCTCTACATCTCGGGCGGCAGCGGGTTCGGCCAGTCTCCGGGCGGCGGGGACGAGCTGCTGCCCCGGGTGCTGGAAGGCCTGCTGTGGCCCGCGTGCCGGGCCTTCGCGACCCTCCTCCAGCTGCGGCGGATACCGGCCACCGAACACTTCTACTCCGGCGGCGAGCACAGCTGGGCCTACTGGCGGCAGGAGTTCACCGCTTCCTGGCCCGTACTCGCCCGGGGTCTGGGCATCCCCGGGTGACGTTGTCGCCGGCGGACAGCGCGGGATCGAGCCACTGTCCGTCCATGACACCGGTGAGACAGGGCCGCCCGCGTTCCGTACCGGATAGTGTCTACGGCCGAGCCGCCCCGGGTCGAGCCGCCCCCGCGGAAGGAGTGTCCGTGAGGGATCCCTTCGCCGCCGTACCGCGCGCACTCGCTGAACAGATCACCGAGCGCATGCGCCGGACGCTGGATGACGTCGCCGAGGAGGTGGAGCGGGAGGTACAGAAGTGCGTGCCCGAGTACTCCCGCCCCGCCGACGACACGTATATGCGCACGCTGAGATCGGGCGTCGTGGACGCCCTGGGCCTCTTCATCGAGCGGATCGCCGACCCCGGACGGGGCTGGGAGCGGGTCGCCCGCGCCTATCAGCAGATCGGCCGGGGCGAGGCGGTCGAGGGTCGCAGCCTGGACACCCTCCAGGCGGCGCTGCGGCTCGGCAGCAGGGTCGCCTGGCGGCGGATGGGCGAGCTGGCGGAGGACATGAAGCTGGAGCCGCACATCGTAGCGGCGCTGGGCGAGGCGGCGTTCGTGCACATGCACGAAATCGCCGAGGCGGCCACCACGGGCCACACCGAGGAACTCCTGCGCGGCGACGGTGAGTTGCAGCGGCGCCGCAAGCGCCTCCTTGATCTGCTGCTCGCCGACCCGCCCGCCTCGCCCGAGGCCGTACAGGAGCTCGCGCACGCCGCGCGGTGGCCGCTGCCGCGGCGCGTCGCCGTCATCGCGCTCCACGGGCCGGCCGGGTTGGACGGGCGGGAGGAGGACGGGATGCTGCTCCCGGCCGGGGTCCTCGCCGACACCGGTGCCCGCCCCGCCAGGCTGCTGGTGCCGGACCCGGACGGGCCCGGCCCCTCGCGCGGCCGGGTGCTGCTACGGGCGCTGCGGGAGCGTCCGGCCGCGATCGGGCCGACGGTGCCGCTCGGCGAGGCCGCGCGCTCGCTGCGCTGGGCGACGCGGGCCCTGACCCTCGTACGCCGTGGAGTGCTGCCGCCCGGCACCGGCGTCGTCCGGTGCTCCGACCACCTGCCGACGCTGCTGCTGTACGCCGACGAGCCGCTGCTGCGCGCGCTCGGGCTCCGGGTGCTGGCGCCGCTGGCCGCGGTGTCGGCGCCGCAGCGCGACCGGCTGGCGGAGACCCTGCTGGCGTGGCTGCAGAGCGGCAACAGCGTCGGGGACGTCGCCGCGCGGCTGCATGTCCACCCGCAGACCGTGCGCTACCGGCTGCGGCAGCTGGAGAAGCTGTTCGGGGACCGGCTGCGCGATCCGGAGAGCCGTTTCGAGCTCGAACTGGCCCTGCGGGCGCAGGCGGCCGACTCCGTACGCGAGGAGCGTGGCGAACGGGCGCAGGCACATGTGCGAGAGGCCGCGGCCTCCACGCCGTCTCACCGGCTGCCTTCGGCGGGCCGCTGAGAATCCGTTCATGTCGGGAGCCGCGCGTCTCTTGCTCAACTCCGGACGTAATCTCGTCCGCGCTTTGTTGTTCTGTTCCATAACACTCTGACTGAGCGCTCGCTTACCTTCGGGGAATCCCAATGGTTGCGCGGCCGTCCGGGACAATATGGCCGCGCATGACGTGCGGAGGAGTCCCCCCATGCGTTCATCCTTATCGAGCCGCGGCAGGCGAACAGTCACTCGCCTCTCCGTCGTGGCCACGCTCCTCGCGGGCACCACGGCGGTGGTCGCGATGACCGCTCCCACCGCCTCGGCCGCCTGCTCGGACATCGAGGTCCTGTCGGCCCGCGGCACCTTCGAGCCGGGCTCGCTCGGCCTGATCGTCGGCGATCCGGTGTACTCGGCGCTGCGGCAGCGGATCAGCGGCAAGACTCTCTCCAGCTACCGCGTGGACTACCCGGCGGATCTCAGCCTCACCTCGGCCGCTCAGGGAAATGCCGAACTCGTGAACCGGGTACGGAGCCAGGCCGCGTCCTGCCCCAATCAGCGGTTCATTCTCGTCGGTTATTCGCAGGGCGCGAATGTGGTCGACAATTCGATCGGCATCAGCAGCGCGGGAGCGGTGGTCGGCAGCCCGATCGTCGCGACGATTCCGAAGGAGCTTGAGCCGAAGGTCTCCGCGGTGCTGCTGTTCGGCAACCCGATCCGGTCCATCGGAAAGAGCGTCACAGGCACATACCAGAGCCGCACGTTCGACATCTGCGCGAAGGGCGACCCCGTCTGCGAGCAGGGCGGCGGTGACACTCTCGCGCATCTGAGCTACCGCTCGAACGCGAACGAGGCGGCTGTCTTCGCCGCCGGCAAGGTCTGACCCGCAACAGATCGAGGTGCCCGGGAGCCACGGCTCCCGGGCACCTCACATGTCCGGCGACGAGTTCAGCGCGTGACGGCGAACTCGGCGAGCTTCACGGAGACCAGCTCCGGCTTCCCGCCATTCTGTACGGGCGCGGCGGTCAGCACATCCAGGTGCTGGTAGCCGGGCACGACGACCGGTTTCAGCTCGGCCGGCGGACGGCCGCCCAGCAGGCCCTCTCCGGCGAGCAGCGTGATGGTGGGATTGGCGGTGATGCCGTCCTTGTGCACCATGAACCTGCGGATCTGCGGTGAGGCGCCCTGCTGGATATCGGTGACCAGCTTGGTCGGGAAGTAGTTCTCGGTGAAATCCAGAGGCTGTTCGGACAGGCTGCGGGCCAGCTCCTGGATGTCGGTGACCTCCTTGCCCGCCGACGTGTACGGCGTACCGTCCGCCGCCTTGTACCCGGGATCGTCGGCGGCGCCCACCCGGTCGTAATTGCGCCAGGTGTAGAGCGGCCCGCGCGGCTTCTCCGGTATGGCCTTGTACTCGGTGCCGAAGAGGGCCGGGCTGGTGGCGCTCCCGTTGGCCGCCGGGAAGTTCTTGTCGGCCACCGGTCCGCCGTCGAAGAAGCCGACGCTGGACTGGATGAAGGACAGCGGTACGGAATGGTCGTCCATCAGCGCCCCGAGCGCGGCCTCGTTGCTGAGCCGGAAGTCCTCGACGGTCGGCGTCCCGGCCAGGAAGGTCGCGAGATCCTTGGAGAAGAGCAGCCGGTTGGTCGCGTCCACGTTGAACTGCGGCGGGACCGAGGCGGCCAGGTCGGATTCGGCGTCCGGCGCGACGGTGGCCCACAGCCCGGCCAGGGACAGCAGTGTCATCGTCTCGGCGTTGATGACGGCGGGCGCGGAGACGGTACGGGGCAGCAGCCCGGTGTTCAGCCCGGCCTCGATGGCGGCGTACCCCAGGCCGACGTCCGGCAGGTTGATGTCGCTGGGCAGGCTGCCCTGGAGGTCGTCGAGAGAGGTGGAGATGGTCGTGTCGAGGGCGAAGTAGCCGCGGCACTGGTTGTACCCGGCGTCGGCGGTCGTCCGGGGGTTGCCGTCGAAGTCCCAGGTGGCGAAGAACCCGGTGACGACACCGCCGAGCGAGTGTCCGCCGCAGAGCGCCTTCTGCTTACGCAGCGCCTGTGACGGCAGCTCGGCGGCCATCAGGTCGTACTGGTCGCGTACGGTCTGTTCCAGGCCGACCTTGGACAGCCAGCCCACCTGCCCGTTGGTGAGGAAGCCCGGGAACGTCTTCCCGTCCACGGCCGCGCCCCGGTAGTAGTAGTCGACCGCGTCGTGCGGGTCGCCCGATTCCAGGCCCGCCTGGACGCCCGTACGGTCCTCAAGGCAGTTGGACCGCCGGTCCAGGGCCCAGAACTCGATGTGCTCGCCACGCGCGCGTGCCCGCGTGAGCGTGTTCCTGGCGACGCTGTCGAAGGCTCCGGCGCCCTCCAGGATGCCCGGCTGGGCGATGAGGATCCTGTCCGCGTCGGCGGAGCGCGCGGGGCCGTCGCTGCTCCGGTAGCGCAGATAGGACAGCCAGTCGCAGGCCGCCGGGTGCGCGCCCGCCGACGCGGGGAGCGGCACCTCGACGCGGACCATGGTTTCGGTGATTCCGGCGACCGGGGACCTGGAGGCCACGGGCGTCTCCACCCGCGTGGCCGGTGGGGTGGACCGGTCCGGGCCCGCCTCGGCGGGCGAGGCGCCCACCGTCGGCGCCGCCACGGCGAGCACCCCCGCGAGCACGGCCCCGCGCCACTTCTGGCGTTGTCTCTTCGTGCGGCTTTTCGTGCGGCTCGTATCCATGGTTTGGACGGTACGGGCGGAACGCCGCGTGGTTCAGGCGTCGCTGACGAAGATGCAGGTGATGGTGGTCGGCTTTGTCATCGGCGCACAGGCGGGGTACCCCATGAGCCTCTGGCCCACGGGGTCCAGGGCACGGCGCGGATATTTCTTTGTAGCGGATATTTCTTTGCATTCGGCCACCGCCGCCCGCCGTCTGCAAATAGGATGTCTGTATGACTATTAGCGAACCAGCACCGCGCGTAGCCCTCAAAAAAGTTACCCCGCAGGTCTCCGGCGCAATGGGCGCCCTCCACCGTGCAGCGGTCGCGGCGGCCATTGACGCCAAGATCGAACCGGAACTGCTGGAGCTGATCCGGATTCGCGCCTCGCAGCTCAACGGCTGTGCGTTCTGCCTGGATATGCACACGAAGGACGCCCGGGCCCAGGGCGAGACCGAGCAGCGCGTCTACGCGCTCAACGCCTGGCGCGAGACGCCGTTCTTCACCGAACGAGAGCGCGCCGCCCTCGCATTGACCGAGGCGGTGACCCTGGTCCACGACGGTCAGGTCCCGGACGCGGTCTACCGCGAGGCCGCCGAAGTCTTCGACGAGGCCCAGCTTGCGGCACTGATCTGGGCGGCCACCGTCATCAACGCCTACAACCGCATCGCGATAGCAACCCGTATGGCGCCGGGGGGTTATCAGCCCGCTCCAAAAGAAGTCCAATAGGGCAGGCTGACAGGACAGACCGAGCATTGAAAAACGAGATTTCGCGCCGGGCCACTGCATTCGGCCCGGCGCGTCTCTTGTATTTTTTCCCGGCGCTCCCCGGGAAACCTCGATTCTTGGTTGTATTCAGTCGGTGGGCAGCGGCTCCATGATGTCCTGCAGCCACTTCCGCCATTCGGCCGCGTGCGATGCGGGTCCCGCTCGCATAGGCCGCCCGGTGCCCGTCCCCGTCCCCGACCAGTCGGTCACGGGGCGGATCCCGTGCAGGGCGTTGACCAGCCACACCTCACGACCGTCGAGATCCTCCACGCTCCGCTCGCGGTGGACGAGACGGATACCGGACTGCGCCGCCCGTGCCTGGATGAGCCCGGTGGTGACCCCGGCCAGGATCGGCAGTGCCGGCGAGGGCAGACACAAGGTCTGGTCCTCCCACCACAGCACGCTGGACGTTGCCCCCTCCAGCACCAGGCCGGACGGTGTGGTCAGCACCGCTTCCTCGGCGCCCCGGCCGGAAATCGACGCCAGGCGGCGCACGCGGGCGAGGACGGCCAGGTCCGGGCCCTTGCGGCGGGGGACGGTTCTCGGGTCGGGCTGGCCCGCCGCCCACACCCGTACCCCCGGGGCGAGGGCAGGCGCGGCGCGCAGCCGTAGCCGCAACTGGAGCTGCCGGCCGCCGGGGACGAGTTCGACGCGCGGAAACCACGCGCCCTCGCCACGCGGCAGCGCGGCGGTCATATCCCGCCAGAAATCGGTCAGTTGCTCCAAGGGCGGTCCGCCGGCGTCGACGCAGGCGTGCAGAAACCGCTCCCGGTGGCGGGTCAGCCCGCGTACCCGGCCGTCGCGGACCAGCCATGAGTCCGCGACCAGGAGCCGGATGTCCGACGACGGGTCTTCCATGGGGGCCAGGCCATGGCCCGGATTCCAGGCCAGAAGCCGTTCCGCAGTCGTTGCTGTTGTCATGCCGGGCTCGTGCCTCCTCTTGGTGTTCGGTGCTCTGTGCTCGGTATGTCCGGGCCCTCAGTATTTCCGGCCCGCGCCGGCAGAAGAGCCGTGCCGTGGTCCGTACGGGGCCTGCTCCAGCCACTCGCCGCACCATGGCACCACGGGGGCGAGCACCGCAGCCGCGCGTTGCTTGGCCCGTACGATGCGCCGCTGTGGCCGCAGATGTTCCAGGGCCGCACCGGCGGCGGCACTGTTGAACAGCGCCGCCACCCGCCGGGTCGCGGCGAAGTAGCCGACCGCCTCCACCGTCCCCGCGGCCACCGCCTCAGCCGCCGCAGCGGCGTCCGCGATGCCGCTGTTCATTCCACGGGCGCCGAAGGGCGGGAAGAGATGCGCGGCCTCGCCCACGAGCAGGATCCTGCGCCGCGGATCCGCGAAGTCAGCCGCGACCTTGCGCAGGAAGCGGTACGTCGACACCCACAGGATCCGGTCGGAGTAGCCCTCACCCACGACATCCGGCAGCCAGCTCCGTACCGCCTCCTCGGTCCCGAAGAACGCGCGGGGGTCGTCGTCGCGGCACTGGAGGTCGACCTGGAAGCCCCCGGTGAAGGGCACGCGCATCACACTGCGTCCGCCGACCCCGGGATGCTCGTAGTGGAACACCCGCTCGCGCGGCAGTTCGGCGCCCGGGATGTCGGCGACGTCCACGACGACGTGGAATCCGCTCGCATGCGTGCCCTCCATGGGGATGCCCAGCTCCCGCCGCACCGCCGAGCGGGCGCCGTCGGCGGCGATGACATGACTGCCGGTCCAGCTCCGGCCGTCCTCGGTGGTCAGTACGACCGGGCCGGTGTCGTCGGTCACCCGTACCCGGTTCACCTCCGCGCCCCATGCGAAGTCCACTCCGGCCGATTCGCAGGCGGCGAGCAGAAACCGTTCGGTGTCGACCTGGCGCAGGCTGGTGAACGGCGGCAGGCCGACAGAGGTTGAGGGGAAGGAGCGCGCGTACACTTCGCGTCCCCGGTACAGGGTGCGCTTCGTGTGCCAGGTCTGTCCGTACGATGTGATCTCGGCAGCGAGCCCCGGCCGCATCCCGTCGAGCAGCTGAAGCGTCTCCCGGTGTACGAACAGCGCCCGGCTGCCGGGCCGTTCCCGGCCCTTCGGATCCGCCTCCAGCACGGTGACCGGCAGGCCGGTCGCCCGTACCGCCAGCGCGGCGGCCATGCCCACAGGACCGGCTCCCACCACGAGGACGGGGGTCACCTCGCTACCCGGCCCGTAGCGGCCGGGACGGCCGTGACCGCGAGGGCGTCCCGCTGAGTCAGCAGGCGCGTGAGCTCCACCCGTTTGATCTTCCAGGTGGAGGTCATCGGCAGATCCTCGAACCGCCACTGCAACGGGGCGGCCATCGCGGGCAGATCCGCCGTGGCCTTCTCCCACCGCCGCGCTTCGAGGGGCCGGTCGCCCCGTACGCACACCACCGGAACCGGCTCCCGGTCCGCGCCTGCCACGATGACGACCTCACGCAGCTCCTCAAGACGCGACATCAGCACGTCCTCGACCTCCAGGTTGCTGTCCATGGAATCGATCTGGTCGATCTCCCGGTCGATCAGATGGAGCCCGCCCCAGCGGCTCTGATAGCCCATGTCACCCATCTGCCACCAGCCGTCCCGGAGTTGGTCGTCGTACTGCTTCCGGGCGCCGAAGTAGGCGAGGATCCTGCCCCGGGTGCGGGCCTCGATACGGCCGGGCGTCCCCGGCTCGGCACGCTTTCCGGTGCTGTCGGCGACGACGCGGACCCGGGTGAAACCGGGTATCGCGGTACCCACACGGCGGCCGTCCGCCCGTGCCGCACTGCGCCGTGTGAACCACTGGAACGCGACCGGCCCGGTCTCGCTCTGCCCGTACAGCTGGATGAGCCACGGCGCGCGCCTGCGGGAAGCGCCGAGCAGGCGCTGCACGGTACGCGGGTGGATGGCGTCGAAGGTGCTGCCGTAGGAGCGGACGTGTGCCAGCGGCGCACCGGGTGCGTCGGCCAACTCCTCCCACAGCACGAAGGTGTTGGGGTGCGTCTCGACAATGCCGGGGCGGTGCTTGGCGAGCAGCGGTCCGGCGCCGGCCGGGTCCGGATCGACGATCATCACGAGCGGGCTGCCGAAGTGCAGCAGCACGCCCAGCAGATGGTAGAAGCGGGAGTGGACGAAGGACATGTGCAGCGCCGCGGTCTCGCCGCGGGTCGGCCAGCCCATCGCCTTCTGCGGCACCAGCCGGTTCCACATCGTGTTCGCGCAGTGCACGGCCAGCTTGGGAATTCCGGTAGTACCCGAACTGTGGGTGATCAGAGAGGGTTCGCGGGGATGCAGCCGTACCGGCCCGTGCGGCGGGGCACCTTCGTACTGGTCCAGAGGCACGGCGCCGGCGGAAGCGGTGGAGGCCGGAGTCGGGGCGGGGCCGATGGTCAGTGTCTCCCGTACGAGACCTGATACGTCGACCTTCGCGCTCAGCAGCGGTCCCTCCAGCTTGGCGCGGTCCGTGATCAGCCAGGGCTTCCGCAGCCGGCCGAGCAGTTCACCGACGACGGTGCCGTCCAGACCGGGCGACAGCAGGGCCGGGACCGCGCCGATACGGGCCACGGCACAGGTCAGCAGCACAATGTCGAAGTTGTCCGACTTATGAATCACCACCCGTTCCGTCGGCCGGATCCCGGCCGCCCACAGCCGGCCGGACAGCTCGTCCACGAGATCGGCCAGCACGGAGTAGCTGAGGGCGAGGCCGGAGTCGGGGCTCACGTCCAGCGGCCGGTCGAGGGTGACGGAGACGTCGGAGTGCTGGGAGGCAGCCTGCCGGAACATCATCCCCAGGTAGAACCCGCGGTGCGCGGAGTTGAAGAGCAGGTTCTGTCGCATGTGGCCGTACCTTCCTGTGGCGCTCACCAGGTGCCCTGACGGACCAGGTGGCGGCGGAGTTTGCCGGTCGATGTCCGGGGGAGCGACCGGACGACGGTCACCGTTCTGGGGACCTTGAAGGGGGCGAGGCGTGTCCGCGCCAGGGCGATGAGCGCGGCCTCGATGCGGGTGGCGACGGTGGTGTCGGTCGTATCGTCGGCGGCAGTGGCGTCGATGGTGTCGGTGGTGTCGGTGGATGTGACCACGAAAGCCCGCAGCCGGGTGGCGCCGCGGTCGTCGGTGACGGCTGCCACGGCGACCTCTCGTACCGCCGGGTGGGCCCGCAGTACCTCCTCCACCTCAAGAGGTGACACGGTGATGCCGCCGACCATTTCCATATCGTCCGCCCTGCCCAAGTGGCGGTAGCTGCCGTCCGGTTCGCGGCGCGCCCGGTCCCGGGTGGCGAGCCAGCCGCCGACCAGGGTGCGGGCCGTCTCCTCGGGCAGGTTCAGGTACCCGGGCGTCACCGTCGGCCCCCGTACCCACATGTCGCCTTCACTCCCCTCCGCCACCGGGCGTCCGGCGCGGTCCCGCAGCTCCACCTCGTAGCCGGGCACCGGGCGGCCGACCGTGCCCGGAGTGTGGTGGGTGAGGCTGTTGGCGCAGAAGGCGTGGCCGGCCTCTGTCGAGCCGATCTGCTCCAGGACGGGCGCGCCGAGCAGCTCGGTGACCTGTTCGCCGAGCCCGGCGGGCATGCCCTCCCCGGCCGAGACGGCGGCACGTACGGAGGCGAAGCAGGCCGCGTGCCCGCCGTCTCCCCGGTCGGTCACCAGGGCCGCGTACGCCGACGGTACGGAGTACATCAGGGTCACTCGGTGGCGGGCGACCAGTTCGTCGACGGCGGCGGGGGAGGGACGGCGGTCCACCAGCACGGCCGAGGACCCGGAGAAGAGCGGGAAGACGAACGCGTTGCCGAACCCGTAGGCGAAATAGAGCTTGGAGACGGACAGGGCCACATCGGCGGGGGTGATCCGCAGCAGCCGCTCGCCGATGAGCGCGTGGTAGGTCGCCGGATCGCCGTGGCAGTGCACGACTCCCTTGGGACGACCCGTGGTTCCGGAGGTGTACTGGATGTAGAGGGGGGTGCGCGGCCCGGCCGGACGGCAGGCGGCGGTGGGTGTCGCGGTGGGCGCCAGCGCGAGCAGCTGGTCGGCGCCGAGCCGGCGCCTCGCGGCGAACCGGTCCTCCAGGCCGGGACCGGTCACGCACAGCGCGACCGCCGCGTCGTCCGCCATGAACTCGTGCTCGGCGGGGGTGAGCTCAGGGTTGGCCAGGACCGCGACCGCCCCCAGGCGCGCGGCGCCGAGGAAGGCCGTCACCCACGTGATGGAGTCGGGGAGTGCGAGCAGCACCCGGTCGCCGGGCCCGACACCGTGATCTGCCAGCACCGTGGCGGTGCGCCTGGCGAGGTCGTGCACCTCGCCGTGGGTCCAGACCTGATGGCCCTGGCGGAAGGCCGGCCGGGCCGTCCATCCGCGACGCTCGGCCAGCGCCGCGAGATCGCCCGCGACATTGCCGTGTTCCGCGCGTTCGGCAGTGGCAACGCCGGCTTCGGGGGAGGCAAGCGTCGACCGGGACGGCGTCATCGGACCGGCTCCTCTGCTGCGGGTACGGCACTTGGGGTGGTCATGTGATCGTGGTAGGCCCGCATCGGGGCGGCGGTCTTCAGCAGCATCTCGTCGTACTCCGCGTCCGGGTCGGAGCCGAGAACGATGGCGCCGCCCGCCCCGAGACGCATCCGTTCGCCGTCGATCACGGCGGTGCGGATGACGATGTTGAGGTCCGCGGCACCGTTGCAGCTGAGGTAGCCGATGGCACCGGAGTAGACGCCTCGGGCCTCGGTTTCCAGTGAGTCGATGATCTCCAGCGTCCGGAGCTTCGGCGCTCCTGTCATCGAGCCCCCGGGGAAGCAGGCGCGTACGCAGTCCACCGCGCCCGTGCCCTCACGGAGCCGCCCTTGGACGGTGGAGACCAACTGATGCACGGTGGCGTAGGTCTCGGTCGCCATCAGGCTGGGCACCGTGACCGTCCCCGTTTCGCAGACCCGGCCCAGATCGTTGCGGAGCAGATCGACGATCATCAGGTTCTCGGCCCGGGTCTTGTCGTCGGCGGCGAGCGAGGCCCGCAGCCGCGCATCCTCCGCCCGGGTTCCGCCGCGCGGTGCGGTGCCCTTGATCGGCTTGGCCTCGGCGATGCCGTCCCGGGTGATGCGGAGAAAGCGCTCGGGGGACGAGCACGCCACCTCGACGTCGTCCTGGAACCTCAGATAGGCCGCGTAGGGCGCCGGGTTGTGGCGGCGCAGCACCCGGTAGAACTCGTAACCGTCGCGGGGTGCGGGCAACCGGGCGGCGTTGGTCAGGCAGATCTCGTAGCTGACACCGGCGTTCAGCGCCTGTTTGCAGGCCTCGATGTCGGCCAGGTACGTCGTACGGTCCCGAGCGAGCCACGGCTCGGCGGCGGCCAGTTCCCGCGCAGTGGCCGGGGGAAGCGGCGCGGTCGCCACAGCGGGCGCGGACGGTACGAAGCTCAGCTGAGCGACCGCGGAGTCCAGCCAGTCAGTGGCTTCCCGTAGACCCCGCGGGGTGTCCTCGGCGAGGCAGACGGCGTAGGTCGCGCCCTCCTGGTGATCCACCGCGATCAGCCGGTCGGCGAAAAGCCAGCAGGCGTCGGGGGTTTGGGCGCTGTGACGGTTCGGGGAGCCGCAGTCGGCCTTCAGCTCGTAGCCGAAGTAGCCGACATAGCCGCCCGTGAAGTCGAAGGGCAGGTCGGGGGCGTCCACCCGGCGGGTCGCCAGTTGCCGCTTCAGGTAGTCGAAGACGCTGTTCCGGACCTTTCGTACGGGTCGGCCGGGCCGCTCGACCTCGCACACACCGGTCTGGACGTCGTAGCGTACGAACTCGGCGAGCGGGCCCGTACCGTCCCCGAAGAACGAGAAACGGGACTGCCTGGCCTCGACGTGGGAACTGTCCAGCCAGAACGCGCGGGGAGCGTCGGCGTACATCCTGGTGAAGGCCGCTTCGGTGGCCACGGGCGTGTCGATCATCCGTGTGTGCAGGCGGTAGCCGAGCCGGGGCGCCGGCCGTATCCCTCTCGGCGTCATCACGCGTCGAGTCGCCGTACCAGTCGCCGTACCGGTCGCCGTACCAGGAGCTGCCGCACCGCGCGCCCGGTCGCGTGTGCGTTCGCGCGACCGCTCATGTGCGTGGCCCTGGGTCCCGCCCGGGACATGCTCCTGAGTGAGGTCCCGGAAGTTCGCGAGCATTCGGTGTCCGAACTCGGTGAGGACGGACTCGGGGTGGAACTGCACCCCCCACAGCGGCCGGGTGCGGTGCCGCAGCCCCATCAGCACGCCGTCCTCGGCCCAGGCGGTCGCCTCCAGGCCGGCCGGCAGCGGATCCTGTACGGACAGCGAGTGGTAGCGGACGGCTGTGAAGTTCTGGGGGAGTCCGCGGAACAGATCCCGGCCGTCGTGTCTGATCGTCGAGAGATGGCCGTGCCGGGGCTGTGGCGCGGCTGCCACCCGGGCATGCTCACCGACCGCGATGCCCTGGTGCCCCAGACACACTCCCAGGACCGGGAGCCCGGAGCGGGCCAGCAGCGCGCTGCCGATGCCGAAGTCGCGGGGCTCGGAGGGATGGCCGGGACCCGGGGACACCACGATGTTGTCGAACTGTCCCAGATCCAGGTCGGAACCGGTCGGCGCGTCGTTGAGGACCACCACCGGCTCCTCGCCGTTGACCGCGGCGATCAGCTGAAACAAGTTGTAGGTGTACGAGTCGTAATTGTCGATGAGCAGAGTCTTCACCCGGCCCACCTCCCTTTCGTCTTTCTTGGCCCAGGGCTTTGCACGGGCCTGTCGGCCCTGACGGGCCTTATATGGACCGCCGCTTGTGCCGCCCGCGGAGAGCTTGCAGCGGTGGATACAGCCATTTCTTGAGAAAACGCTGCAAGCGCGGCATGAGAACCCAGGTGACCAGCGCGGTCACCGAGAGGCACAGAAGCAGGGTGCGGATGAGCGGGTTCAGGCT
The DNA here is from genome assembly GCF_044548015.1 of Streptomyces sp. NPDC052236. NCBI lineage: Bacteria > Bacillati > Actinomycetota > Actinomycetes > Kitasatosporales > Streptomycetaceae > Streptomyces > Streptomyces sp. NPDC052236. Next base: position 58,743 of record NZ_JBIUBL010000026.1, read on the forward strand.
GCCGAGGTAAGGGAGCGCTGCCAGGTTGAATATGAGCACCGGCGGAAAAACTGCGCTCATATTCACAAACCACAGCTTCCACTTCGGCGGTGGCGACGGAGGCGGATTCGGCGGCTGTGCTGCGCCTTCCGGTGCGGACGGTGACTCGAACCAGCCAATGAGGCCCCGAATGCTCCGGCGTTCTGTCTGCTGGGCGAACGGATTCGCATAGTCCTCCCATTGCATCCGGGTTTCGGAGTACTCCCAGGCCTGGGCGGATTCCTCACTGTCGAAGCGCTGGACGACGTGCCATTCCGAGCCGGCCGCGTCAAAAGCCCTGGTGGCGAGGATGCCGCCGCCCAGAAACCCCGGGAGCTGGGCAGCCGAGCCCAGTACATCGGTCGCCCATGAGCGGAAGTCGTTCTCGCGGCCCGGTGCCACACGGTAGGCGACAGCGACAGTGACAGATTCCTCGCGCACTCCGGTAAGGACCTCCTTCGTTCCGATCCTGTTCCGCAAAGCAGGATGCCTGTGAATACGAAGTGGCGATGCCGTCTGTTCAACGGTCAATGAGATTTTTCCGTGAAACTTGAGGCCTGAACTCATCTCGATCCCCTGATCTGCGAGAACACCGGAAGAGAACCACCCGCACGCCGCACCACGATGATCCACCAATGTCCGGTGTGGCTGCTTTTGTTGAAATATGATGCACCTTGGTTAATTTGCCCTGCGGGTATTTCGGTGATTTCGGGAATGGCTTGCCGAATGCGCGCGGCGGGCGGCAACGGCATCGTTCTGGTGGAGGAGAGCGACGAGTTGGGCGGTGGTTTCATCAGCCACTTCGAGCTCTGCCGCGCGGGCGTGACCGAGGCGGGAGCGGGCGCCGCACGGATCAACGGCTTCCTCGCGGGGCTCGCCGACGGAGACGATGTGCCGGGGCGTTGCGGGCCGCCCAAGTCCCGGAACCCGTGCCGCGCCGTGCCGCGAGGCCTCTGCGGTATGTGGGTAATTTGTCACGCTATGGTGGGGTGTGGTGGGCGGTGACTGGACACAAGCGAACCGATCACCGGCGGGCGGCACTGAGACGGCGCGCGCAGAGCGGGGCGAGAGAGGAGAGCAGTGGACGTCGGTGAGATCGTCCCGCCGGCCACGGAAGAGACCCGGCATCCCCCTCTTCGGCGCGGCCCCGACGAGACAGACCGGCAGTACGAGGCGGATGCCGAGACCCGGCCGACGGACCGGACGCGCGTGCTCGGGCTCGTCTTTCCGCGAAGCGGCCGTCACTACACGGGCATGCAGCTGGACTTCATCGGCAGCGTGATCGAAGCGGCCCAGGCACACGACTACGACGTACTGATCACCCCCGCAAGCGAGGTCACCGACCTCGGCTTCCAGCGGCTGCTGAGCGGACACCGGGTCGACGGCGTGATCCTCATGGAGATCCGCCTGGAGGACGTCCGGGTCGACTACCTCAACGAGCTGGGCTTCCCCTTCGTCACCATCGGGCGGACCGGCCTGGAAAAGTCCTGGTGGGTGGACCTGGACCACTCGGCCCTCGCGTATGCCTGCGTGCGCCACCTGGCGGGCCTGGGCCACCGCAGGATCGCCTTCATCAACCGGTCGGAGGAGCTCTTCAAGACCGGGTACGAGTCCGCGCACCGAGGGCTCGAAGGGTTCACCCGCGGCATGGCCGAGCTGGACCTCTCCGGGCAGGCGTACCTCTGCGACGACGATGTCGCCTCGGGCGAAGCGTGTCTGGAGCGGATCCTGCTGGAGGACCCGGGCACCACCGCCGTGGTGACCATGAACGAAGCTGGCCTTGGCGGTCTGTACCGCGGGCTCACCCGCGCCGGGCGTGTCGTACCGCGTGACTTCTCGGTCGCCGGAGTGGCCGCCGGGCCCTGGGCCGAGCGGGTGCACCCGGCGCTGACCGCCGCCGATGTGCCCGCCCGTGAGATGTGCCGGGTCGGCGTCGAACTGATGATGGAGCGGCTGACCAAGCCCGACGCACCTCCCCGGCATGTCCTGCTGAGGCCGCTGATCTCGCTGCGCGCCAGCACAGGCCCCTGCCGGTCCACGCCGGGCGCGGACCTCTGAGTCACCCCGCACACGACCCCCCGCACCCGACTCCACCCCCGACCGCACACTCTGGAGTGAAACCGTGCCGCACACCATCGACCGCCGTGACTTCCTGCGCGCAGCGGGCGCGGGCGCGGTGGCCCTCGGCCTCGGCGGGACGGCGGTCGGGTGCGGCGCGGGCGAGCCCTCCGCCGAAGGCACCCCCGGCCCGACCCGCACGGTCACGCTCACCTGGTGGGACTACTGGGACCAGCCCCACTTCCAGCGGGGCATCAACGCCGTCATCAAGGATGTCCAGGAACACGTTCCCGGCGTCACGATCCGCCGGAGAACCTTCCCCTTCGCCACCCTCACGGACGCCCTCACCCGGGGCGCCTTCACCGGTGGCCTGCCCGACATCGCCATCGTCGACAACGTCGCCATGAACCCCCTCGGCGGCAACGGCCTGCTCGCCGACCTCACCCACCAGGTCAAGGAGTGGGGCCAGGCGGACAGCTACTACGAGGGCCCCTGGGACGGCTGCCAGGTCGACGGAAAAACCATGGGCATCCCCAACAACAGCAACTGCCTCGCCCTCTACTACAACACCGACATGCTCCGGTCCGCGGGTGTGCGGCCACCCCGGACCTGGGACGAACTGGCCGACTCGGCACATCAGCTGACGCGCGCGGACCGCTTCGGGCTGGCGCTGAGCGCTGTCAGGACCGAAGAGGGCACCTTCCAGTTCCTGCCCTTCCTCTGGCAGACCGGCGGTGACCTGGACACCTTCGCCACCGACGGCGCCACCGCGCTGGCCTTCCTGCACGACCTGGTCGACGGCGGCTCCATGTCCCGCCAGTGTGTGGGCTGGACACAGCAGGACGTCAACGCCCAGTTCATCGCCGGACGGGCCGCCATACAGATCAACGGCCCCTGGCAGATCCCCACCCTGAAGGCCTCCCGGCTGAAGTGGGGCGTCGTCCCGCTGCCCCGCGGCAGGACCGCCGCCACCTGCCTCGGCGGCGAGAACTGGGTCGTACTGAAAACCAGCAAGCACGTGGACACGGCCTGGCAGGTCATCGAGCGCACCCAGCAGCCCGCGACCCTCGTGCCGTATCTGGATGCCCTCGGCAACCTCCCCGCCCGCAAAGATCTCGCCACCTCAGGCAACTGGGCGAAGGACCCCGCCCTCAAGGTCTTCCTCAGCGAGCTCGCCGTCGCCAAGCCACGCCTGTACGGACGGCATTACGCCGATATCTCGCTGGCCGTGTCCGAGGCCGAGCAGGCGGCCCTCACCGGTGCCGCCGGCCCCGAAGCCGCGGCCCGCTCCGCCGCCGCCAAGATCACCAGGGCGCTGGAGCAGCAGTGAGCGTGCTCGCCGGTCGCCGGCAGCGGAGCGGCTATCTGCTGTCCCTGCCCGGCCTGGCCTTCCTCGCCCTGCTCGTCGCCTATCCGCTGCTCCACAACGTATGGACGTCCCTCCACGACGTGGGCCTGGCCGGTCTTATCGGGACCGTGCCCACCCCGTTCAACGGCGCGGCCAACTACGACGCCATCGTCACCGATCCCGCCTTCTGGCATGCCGTACGCGTATCGGCGGCCTTCACCGCCGGGTCGCTGCTCTTCCCGTTCACCATCGGCTTCGCCCTCGCCCTGCTGTTCGCCCGGCCCTTCCCGCTGAGCGGCCTGTTCCAGTCGCTGCTGCTGGTGGCGTGGCTGCTGCCTCCCGTGGTCAGCGGCACCCTGTTCCGCTGGATGCTCGACGCGGACGCGGGCGCCTACAACGCCCTGCTGCGCGCGGTGGGCCTGGAGACACTCGCCCACGGCTGGCTCACCGACCCCGCCACCTCGCTGCTCGGCGTGGTCTTCGCCAATGTGTGGGTGGGGGTGCCCTTCAACATGGTTCTGCTCATGGCGGGACTGCACGGCATCGACCCGGTGCTCCACGAAGCCGCGGCCCTCGACGGCGCGAACCCCTGGCAGCGCTTTCGCCGGATCACTCTCCCGCTGATGAAGCCGGTGTCGGCGGTGGTGCTGCTGCTCGGCCTCATCTACATCTTCAAGGTGTTCGACATCGTGTTCGTCATGACGGGCGGCGGTCCCGTCAATTCCACCACCGTGCTGCCGCTCTACGTCTACCAGGTCTTCTTCCAGCGCTTCGAGTTCGGCGAGGGCGCCGCGGCCGGGTTGCTGCTGCTCGTCCTGCCCCTGATCGGAGCGGTCCTCTATGTATGGCGGCCGCGCCGGGAAGGTGCGTCCACGTGAGTGCCATGAGTCCGGCCCGCCGCGCCTGGCCGCGCACTGCCGGCGCCGCACTGATCACCGCTGTCTTCCTGCTGCCCGTCTACTGGATGGTCGCGACCAGTCTCAAGGCACCCGACAAGGTCCTCGCCGTACCTCCGCAGTGGGTGCCCGCACCCGTCACCGGCGCCAACTACGCGGCGGCGTTCGCGGGCGGCACACTGCTCAGGGCGCTGCTCAACAGCCTGGCGATCTCCTGCGGAGTGGTCGCGCTGACGCTGCTGCTCGCCGTCCCGCTGAGCTACGCCATCGCCCGGATCCGGATGCGCGGCTCCTCCGCCATGGTGCTCGCGCTGCTCATCGCCCAGCTGCTGCCCGCGATTGTGCTGGCCGCTCCGCTGTTCATCCTTGAGCACCAGGCCGGCCTGACGAACACGTATCTCGGCCTGATCCTCGCCGACACCACGCTGACGCTGCCCTTCGCGGTGATCGTGCTCCGGCCGCTGTTCCGGGCCGTCCCCACCGAACTGGAGGAAGCCGCGCTGGTCGACGGCTGCGGCGTCGTCGGGGCGCTGGTGCGCGTGGTTCTGCCCGTCATGGCGCCCGGCCTGGTCGCCGTGGCCGGGCTCTCCTCCCTGCTCGGCTGGGGGGAGTTCGTCTTCGGGCTCACCCTCGGCCAGAGCCCGGACGTACAGCCCGTCACCGTCCTGCTCAACAGCTTCGTCGGGCGGCACGGCGCGGCCTGGGGACCGCTGATGGCCACCGCCACCGTCATCAGCCTTCCCCTGGTCTGCGTCTTCGCCATCTTCCGGCGGCTGGTCGCCGGCGGCCTCATCGCGGGCAGTGGCAGCCCGTGACGACCTCCTCCTTCTCTTCGTCCCCTCCAGGAGAGCCATGTCCGCACTGCATCCCCGCGCCTCCTTTCCGTTCGTCGCGCCGCCCCCGCAGCTCACCCCGGCGGGCCCGGCCGCGCTCGACCCGGTCGAGGCCGCGTCCGTCGTACGGGCCGGACCTGACGGCATCCTCCTGGACGTGCGCACCGCCGCCTGCCGCACCGGCACGCTCCGGCTGCGGCCCACCATGGGCAGAGCCGTGCGCGTCACCTTGCGCATGGCGGGCGTACCGGCCACGTCCAGAGTCCAACTCGTCGAGCCCGCCGAGTACGCGGGCGGCGCGGCCGGGACCGGCACCCGCGCCGTCACCCGGGCCGACCGCGCCGTGGTCCTCGACCTGCCCGGCGCGCGGCTGCGGGTGGCACTGGAGCCCTGGGCGATGGAGCTGACGGACAGCCGCGGCCGGGTGGTGCGGCAGGCCACGGACGTACGCGACTCCAGCGGTGCCCTCACCGTGCTGCCACTCGGTGTCACCGAACTGAGCGACGGCGGCCTCGCCTACCACGACAGCTGGTTCGCCGAGCCCGACGAGCACTTCTACGGCCTCGGCGAACGCTTCACCGGACTGGACCTGCGAGGGCAGCAGATCGACTGCTGGATCCAGGACTCCATGGGCTCCACCGGCACCCGCTCCTACAAGGCCAGCCCGTTCCTCATCTCCAGCCGCGGCTACGCGGTCCTCGTCGACACCACCGCCGCCGCCTCCTTCGACCTCGCGCACAGCAACGTCGGCGCCTGGTCGATGACCGTCCCCGACGAGGTGCTCGACTACTACCTGATCACCGGCACCCCCGGCGAGTGCCTCACCGCCTACCGCGACCTCACCGGGGCTGCGCTGCTGCCGCCCAAATGGGCCTTCGGGCCGTGGATTTCCGGCGGTTTCGTCCCGGACACGGCCGAAAGGGTACGCGAGCGGGCCCGGCAGATCCGCGAACACCGCTTCCCCTGCGACGTACTGCACCTCGACACCTACTGGCAGCCGCACGGGTGCTGGTCCGACATGCGCTGGGACACCGACGCCTTCCCCGACCCGCGGGGCCTGGTGAGCGACCTGACCGCACAGGGCTTCCGTACATCGCTGTGGATGAACTCGTATCTCGGCGTCGACAGCCCCTACTACGCCCAGGCCGAGAAGAACGGCTGGTTCCTGCGCACCCGGGCGGGCGGCACCTGGGTCGGACAACTGTGGGGCGGACACCACCCCGACACCGCGCTCCTCGACCTCACCCACCCCGGCGCCGTCGCCTGGTTCAAGGACCGGATCCGCGATGCCCTGCGCAGCGGAGCGGCCGTCATCAAGACCGACTTCGGCGAGGCGGTGCCGGCTGACGCCGTCGCCCACAACGGCATGACCGGCGAACGCCTGCACAACCTCTACCCGCTCCTCTACAACGACATGGTCGCCGAGGCCACCCGGGAGGCCGTCGGCGGCACCGGCCTCACCTGGGGGCGCTCCTCCTGGACCGGTGGCCAGCGGCACGGCGCGAAATGGACCGGGGACCCCGACTCCAGCCGGCAGGACCTCGCCGCCACGCTGCGTGCCGGGCTCTCCCTCGGGCTGACCGGACACCCCTTCTGGAGCCATGACATCGGCGGCTTCCACGGCACCCCCACCCCCGAACTCTTCGTCCGCTGGGCACAGTTCGGGCTGCTCTCACCGCTGAGCCGGTTCCATGGGATGACCTCGCGGATGCCCTGGGACTTCGGCCCGGAGGCGTACGCGGCCGTGCTGCACATCGCCCGGCTCCGGATGGCACTGCTGCCCTGCCTCTACTCCGCGGCGGCCGAAGCCGCGCGTACGGGCGAACCGCTGGCCCGCCCCATGGTCCTGGACCACCCGGACCGGCCCGACGCCCACGGCGCGGACCTGCAGTACCTGCTGGGGCCGGATCTGCTGGTCGCGCCCTTCTACGGAGAGGGCGGGCGGCGGCCGGTCTGGTTCCCGCCCGGCGAATGGCTGCCGTACTCAGGTGACGGCGCGGGCATCACCGGACCGGCGTGGCACGACGTCGAACTGCCGCTCGCCACCGCGCCCCTGTGGATCAGGGCGGGCGCGCTGCTGCTCCTGACCGCCCCCGCCGACCGCGCCGGGGACGAACCGTTCGAGGAGGTGACCGCCGTATGGGCACGGCCGGGAGACACCGCCAGGACCTTCCTGCACGACGTGGGCGGCGCGCGTACGGCCGTCAGCGCCACCCTGCACGGAGACCGGCTGTGGGTGCGCACACAGGAGTACGGACCGGAGCGGCCGGGACGGGAGCTGGCGTCGCGGCTGCGGATCGCGCTCCTCGGCTTTTCCGGGCCTCCTGTGACGGCCGAACTGGACGGCGTTCGCACTGAGGTGGTCCGCGTCGACCGGCTCGACGCGGACGCCCTCGGGGGTCCGGACGGGTCAGCGCGCTGACGCGCGGGTCGCGATCGCCCAGCCCCGCGGCGGCAGTACGGCCCGGTCGCGGCCGAACTCGCAGCTGCCCGCGGCGCGGAGCCAGTCGGCGTCGGGCAGCGCGATCTCCGCCGGTCCTTCGCCGAGGTTGAGGGCGACCGCCAAGGCGTGCTCGCCGTCCCCGACCGTGTAGCCCACGGTCTCCTTCGTCAGGGTCGTCACCGCCGTACGGGCCCGTACCAGCCAGGGGTGGCGGCGGCGCAGACCGATGAGGGACTGGTGCAGCCGGCAGTGCGCGCGGCCGTACGGCGCGAGCTGGTCCGGGCGGTCGGGGAAGGCCGGGCGTACGGCGTCGTCGCCACCCTCGCGATGCTCCTTGACGCCACGGAACGCCTGCTCGTCACCCGCGTACACCGACGGGATGCCGCCGGTGGTGAACAGGACGACGAGCGCGTGCGCCAGCTGCCGTTCGTCGTCCAGCAGGCTGGCGATCCGGGTCACGTCGTGGTTGCCGAGGAAGGTGAGCGGGGCGAAGGTGTCGAGAAGCGCGTTGTGCCGGTCGAGCGACCACGCGAGCTCGAAGAAGTTTCGGTCGTTGAGCGAGCTCCAGACCGCCTTCCACAGCTCGTACTGGGTGACGGAGTCCAGCCCGCCCTCGCTGACGTACGCGCCGTAGTCGCCGTGGATGACCTCGCCCACCAGCCACGCGTCCGGGAACCTGGCCCGCACCCGGGAAGTGACCGAATGCCAGAACGGCAGCGGGACGGCGTAGGCCGCGTCCAGTCGCCAGCCGTCGATGCCGCGGTCCAGCCAGTACGTCAGCACCTCGGTCACATACTCGGCGACGGCCGGATCGCCGTGGTCGAGTGCGACGAGCCGTTGATGGCCCTCGAAGGTGCGCGGGCTGCCGTCCGGGCCGCGCGCCGCCATATTGTCCAGCGCGGGGAAGGACCGGCCGACATGGTTGAAGACGCCGTCGAGCAGGACCCGCACCCCGCGCGCCGAGGCCTGCTCGACCAGGCGCAGCAGATCGCTCTCGTCGCCGAGCCTGCTGTCGATCCGGAAGTGGTCGACGGTGTCGTAGCCATGGGTCTCGGAGGCGAACACCGGACCGAGCGCGAGTCCGTTGCAGCCGAGCTCGACGAGGTAGTCGAGCCAGTTCACCAGCCCGGACAGCCGGGGCACCGGGGGAGCGGAGGGCGGCAGGGCCTCGCGCTCGGCGCCGAGGAAGCCCAGCGGATAGACGTGCCACCAGACAGCGTGATCCGACCAGCGCATTCCGGTCTCCGGTCAGTAAGTGTTCTCTGAATAATGTGAGGTGGGTACGGAATTCTTGTCGGCGAGCTGGTCCATCAAGCGGCCCGCGAGGAGCAGGACCTGGCGCTCGGTCTCGGTCAGCCCGGCCATCGCCTCGGTCAGCCAGTTGTCGCGTTCGCCCATGTCGCGACGCAGCGCTTCGGCACCCGACGGTGTGATGGAGAGTACCGACTGGCGGCGGTCGCGCGGGTCGCGTTCACGAGATACCAGGCCGTCCGCCTCCAGTTCCGCGAAGACCCGGGTGAGCGACTGGGGCTGCTGGCGCTCGGCGGCGGCGAGCTCGCCCGGTGAGGCCGGCCCGTGGCGGTGCAACTCGCCGAGCACGCCGAGCTTGTTGTTGCTGAGTGCGCCGGGTGAGCGTACGGCCCGCATGCGGCGGCCGAGACGGGTGACGCCCTGGCGGATTTCCGCGGCGTCCCCGAGGGGTGGGCGTGGCTGTTCCCTCGTCATGATGTTACGTTATCACTTACTATTCCCTCGCTGGCCCTGCCGGAATCGAGCGTGGAGATGACACTGGCCGAGCTGCGGGCGACGCTGGTGATCATGGCCGCGGTGCTCCTGAGCTATGGCTCGGCGCTGCTCCTCGAAGACGCGGCCCACCTTCATGTCGACGTGGTCATCCAGTCGGTCGCCCTGTCCTGGACCCTGGCCTGGACGCAGCGGACGGCGGACCTCACGGACCGGATCGTCAGCCTGGCCCTGCTGCCCCTCATCGCCATGGCGGCGGCCTGGACGGACTCGCTCATGGGCGAGCACTCCGCCGCCGGAGACGCGGTCTTCGTGTGCGCCGTCAGCTTCTCCATCTGGGTCCGCCGCTTCGGACCCAGGGCCACCAGGGCCGGAACCCTGGCCGCGCTGCCTTTCGTCGCGATCCTCGTCGTCCAGGGGCCCATCGGCCATCCCGCGTCCGCGGACCCCCGGGACGGCCACATTCTGTGGCTGGCCGTCGTAGCGCTGATGGCCGCCGCCTGGGTCGTCGTGGTCCAGGTCTCCGCGGGCCTGGCCGGGCTCGGGGAGCCTACGGCAGCACCGTCGGCAGCGCGGAAAACCGGTGCGGGGTCGGGGCGTGCGCGCATGCTTCCGAGCACCCGGATGGCGCTCCAGATGGGCGTCGCCCTGGGCGCGGCCTTCGCCGTCGGGCACCTTGGCTACCCGGACCACTGGACGTGGGCGGTACTGACCGCGTTCATCGTGTGCAGCGGAGCGCGAGGACGCGGCGACGTCGTACACAAAGGACTGCTCCGCGCGCTCGGCGCGGCGCTCGGCACCGTGGTGGCGACCTGGATCGCCGGTCTGTTCGGCCCGCGGGAGCCGTGGGCGGTCGTGCTGATCTTCGTGGTGCTCGCCCTGGCGACGTGGCTCCGCTCGCTGAGTTACGCCTACTGGGCCGGCTGCGTCACCGCCGCGTTCTCGCTGCTGTACGGCTACTTCGGACAGACCGATGCGGGGCTGATGCGCGAGCGGCTCCAGGCGATCGTCGTCGGCGCGGCCATCGGGATCGTGGCGTCGTGGCTGATCGCTCCGGTGCGGACCGTGGATGTCGTACGCCGCCGGGTCGCCGACGCGCTGGGGGCGCTCGCCGACGTCCTCGGCGGGCAGCACGGGGAGCATGGTGAGCTCGCTGACCGGGCCCGCTTCGACCAGGCCGTGGAGCTGCTCGGCCAGATAGCCCGGCCGCTGGAGGCGCGCCGCGCGCTGAGCCGCCATCACCGGCGTACGCGTACGGGGCCACACCTCGCCGACGCCATCGACGCCGTACGTGCGTGCGTGGATCCCCTCCGTACGATCACCGGGGCCGCGGGACCGCCCGATGTCGCCGCGGTGCTGGCCAACATCACCGCGGTACGGCTGGCGATCGCACGGGTGAGCGGACCCGCGTACGAACCGGTGCGGGTCCGCGGAGAAGACGAGCCGGCTCCGGCCGTACGGGCTGTCGCCGACATCGATGCCGCCCTGGCGAGGATCGCTACGGTCTTTCCGCCGACACCGCCCCCGCCGCCCTGGCAAAGGGGCGGGTGACGACGGTCCAGCCGGTTCGCCGCACGGCCACGGCCACCGCGCCGACGTACCCGGCCGCCGGCTCGATCTGATGCAGCGACCAGCGACCGTCGGCGCGGCCGTCCTTGGACAGGAGACCCACCCCGAGGGCCTTGACCAGCGCTTCCTTCCGGGTCCAGCAGCGGAAGAAGGCGTCCCGTTGCGACTCGGCAGGCAGTGCGAGCAGCTGCCGCCGGTCCGTGGGCGAAAAGAAGGCGTCGACCAGTTCGTACATCACATCCGGCACGCGCAGGGCGTACTCGACATCGACGCCGACCGGTTCGTCACGGCAGACAGCGATGAGCGACAGTTCGCCCGAATGCGAAAGACTGAAATGCGGAGCGCCGGGGCTGTCCAGGTACGGCTTGCCCTGCCGGCCGTAGCGGAACTCCAGACTCCGCGGTGCGAGCCCGGAGCAGTCCCCGAGCACCGAGCGCAGCGCGTACCGGCTGACCGTGAACCGGCGGCGGTCGGCGGGCAGTTGAAAGCGGTCCGCCCGCGCCCGCTCGCGGACCGAGAGCACCCCGCGGAGCGCGGGCATGTCCTCGGCGTGCACGGACAGCGGGACGGACCACACATGGATCTCGCCGCGCCGCGGCGGCTGTTCACCCACCGCCGTCCCCGCCCGCCACCACCTCGTCGAGGAACGCACGCAGGTCACCGGCCGCACCGCTGAACGGCTCATGGGTGTTCGGATAGTCGTGGTACTCACGCCAGGACACCGGGTGTCCCCAGGAGCGCAGCAGATCGCGCACGCCCTCGCCGACGACCGCCGGGATGATCCAGTCGTACCGACCGTGTCCGATCCAGACGGGGAGGTCCGCGTTCGCCGGTGAGCGGGTATCGGCGAGGGGCAGTTCGGCCGGGGTGTACGGGTCGTAGAGGATGATGCCCCCCAGCCTCTCCGGGTAGCGCAGACCCGCGATCAGCGCCATGGCCGCGCCCTGGGAGAAGCCCGCGAGCACCACCCGCTTCGACCCGGCCACCGCGCACTCCGCCGCCACCAGGCCGCGCAGGCTCCTCTCGGTGGCGAGCAGAGTCGTCAGGTCGGCGTGTTCCAGCGCGAAGACCCGCTGGCGGAACCAGGCACGGGCGGCCCCGTTCCCGCTCAGCGCCGGGGACTGCCGGGGAGCGCGGGGGAACACACTGCGTACCCCCGCGCGCTCCAGCTCCGCCTGCCTGGCCACGGGAATCAGGGAGTCGGAGTCCTGGCCCATGCCGTGCAGCCAGATCACAGTCGCCCGTGGTTCGCCCTCGGATCCTTCGGATCCTTCCGGGTTCAGGACGTCGTATTCGAGCTCCATGTCAGTCGACGGCCACCGCAGCCGCCTCGAGCCGTGGATTGAGCGGCCGTTTGAAGACCATCGACGCGTACTGTCCGCCGAAACCGAAGGAGTTCTTCAGGACGGTCCGCACGGGCCGTTCGACCGGTTGCAGAGAGGTCTTGACGTCGCACTTGGGGTCCGGCTCGGTGCAGGTGACCACCGGCGGTACGACGCCGCGGCACAGGGTCAGCGCCGCGACGACCGACTCCACGACGCCGGAGGCCGCCGAGCCGTGGCCGGTGAGGGACTTGACGGCGCAGACGTCGATCGACTTCATGCGCCCCTCGAAGATCCGGTGCAGGGCGCGCGCCTCCGTGATGTCGTTGAGCCGTGTCGACGTGCCATGGGCGTTGACGGTGTCGATGTCCTCCGGCATAGCCTCCGCGTGTTTCAGGGCGCCGCGCATGACACGTTCGACCGTCTCGATGCGCGGCGCGGTGACATGGCTGATGTCCACCGCGAGCCCCCAGCCGCCGACGACGGCATGGACCGTATCGACCCCGCGCATACGCGCGTGCTCCGCGGTTTCGAGGACGAGCGCACCGGCGGACTCGTTGATCACCATGCCGGAGCGCCGCCTGTCGAAGGGCATCGACGCCTGCTCCGGCGCTCCCTGCCAGCGGGAGAGCGCCATGAGCTGCGCGTACTGGGAGAGCACATAGTGGTTGTTGCGGGACACACCGGCCGCCACGATCGCGAGCCCGATCTTCCCCGACCGCAGCAGCCGGGCTGCCTCCGCCACGCCGCGGAGCCCGCCCGCGCAGGTGGCTTCGAGGCCCATGGTGACCAGCGGAGTGGAGAGCCGGTTCGATATGTCGGTGGGGAAGGCGGACAGGTCGGAGAGTCCCGGCGGAGCGGGTTCGGCCCGTAGCCGTTCCAGGGCCGCCGCCCGGTCGTCGCCCACCATCTTCTGCCGTTCCGCGATGTTCTTCATGTACGCGACGTAGTCGTCGGGAAAGGAGCCGCTGGGCCCCGGCCAGACCCGTGACCAGAGCAGTCCGGCCGGGCGCTCGAGCGGTCCTTCGACCCCGGCGTCCTTCAGGGCCTCGTCCACGGTGGCGTGCAGGAGCATGTCCACCCAGGGGCGGCCCGGCCTGCCCGTCCGCGCTTCGACGGACTTCTTGATGTCATCGGGAATGATCCCGGCCACCCAGCCGCACGGCAGCGCGGACAGATCCATCCGCCGCTCCAGGGAAAGACCGGACTTGCCCGTCAGATTGGCCTCCCAGAAGGGTGCCACCGAGCCGGCGTTGGGGGTGACGACGCCCATGCCGGTGATCACGACCTGATGGACCATCACTGACCTCCCTTGGTGATCATGGCCGCCCCGGCCGTGGTCGCGCGCGGGCCGGGGCTGAATGTGGTGATCAGTACGCTCCCCGTCCCGGGGAGGGGGCGCGGGGAACCATGGACGAAGTCGATGTCACCGAGCTGGGGATCAGGTTCCTTCAACAGCCCCACGGGCGGCATCTGCTCGCGGTCGAGTGCCTCGACGGCGAGCGTCAGGTCGATCAGGCCGGCGCATTCGAAGGCGTTGCCGATGGTGCCCTTGCTCGACGTGGCCGGGGCGCCGGCCACCTGCGGGCCGACGGCTCGGCACTCATCGCGGTCCGAGGAAACCGAGCCGGAGCCGTGGGCCCACCACAGGTCCGGACGCCGTCCCGCCTGTTCCGTCACCAGGCCGACCGCCTGCTCGACGGCGGCGGTGCGGGTGGTGGCGCACAACGTCTCGCAGGCCAGCACCTCGGCCAGCACGCCGGCCCCGCGGGCGCGGGCCACGTCCGCGCGTTCGAGCATGACGGCCGCCGCTCCCTCGCCGAGGAAGGTGCCCGCCCGGCCCCGGTCGAAGGGGCCGCGGCCGGCCTGCGCCCGGGTGGCCAACGGCTCCTCGCGGTCAAGGGCCGCCAGCACCGTGCCGGACAGCGGTGGCTGGACCCCGACGACGAGGACACGGTCGAGCTCCCCGCTTTCGAGCAGCCGCACGGCCACCGACACCCCGCCGAGTCCGCCGGCTCCGGACTCCCCGTACACCGCGACGTTGGAGCCCAGGAATCCGGCCGCCATGCAGACGAACTGGCCGACCTGGGAGGGGATGCCGCGCAGATAGGAGTAGTCCGGGACCTCCTCGTAGAGGAGTTTGGCCAGCGGCCGGGGGTCCGTTTCGGCCAGCACCGCCAGCTTGGGGATGACCTCGTTCAGCTCGTCCCCGCCGCTGGTGCCCGTGGACAGGACCGTGCCGCAGCGCACCGCGTCGTCCTCCGTCGCGCAGCCCGCGGTCGCCAGCGCCAGCTGCGCCGCCGCGACCGCCGCGTGCGCGGTGGCGCTGGCGTATTTCTGGTTGTTCACCCACGGGTCGCCGCTCGGCCAGGGGATCGTGGACAGCCCCATGTGGGCGAGGGGCCAGGGAAGCCACGACGGCGGGCTCTGCCCCTGGCTGTTCGGCCGGTTGAAGAGGGTGTCGCCCGAGGCCATGGCGTCCAGGACGGGCCCGGGCCCGGTACCGGCGGCGGTGATGACTCCGGTGCCGGTGATGACGATGCCGGTCATGAGGCCTCCGGTTCCGCGACCGGGGCTCGCGGGCCGGCCTTGGCCCGCATGCCGGTGTTGCCCCACAGGCGGTAACCGCCGTCCACGGTGATGGTCTGGCCGGCGATCCAGCTCGCCTCGTCGAGACAGAGCATGGCCACCACGTCGGCGCTGTTCTCCACGGTGGTCATCGGGCCCTCGCCCCAAGGAGAGATGGCCATTTCATGCTTCACGCCGTGCGCGAAGTCCGGCCGCACCGCGAACACGTCGGTCTGCACCAGCCCCGGGCGGACACAGTTGGCCACGATTCCGTACGGCGCGAGTTCGTACGAGAGATAGTCGGTCAGCGTCTCCAGTGCCGCCTTGGCCGCGCCGAAGAGCCCGGCCCGCGGAATGATGCGCTGGGTGGTGGAGTTGGTGATGGTGATGAAGCGGGCGCCGGGGCGGTCACGCATCACCGGTACGGCGTGCTTGGCCAGCAGCCAGGTCGAGCGGGCGTTGGTGTCCTGGACGAACTGCCACTGGTCCAGGGTCGCGTCCTCCAGCGAGATGAACTTCGTGGCGGCGGCGTTGTGCACGAGAATGTGCAGATCGCCGTGGAGTGACTGGATCTCATCGAGGAGCCCCTCGACGGCGCTCGGCTCGCCGAGGTCCGCGCGGTGCAGGGTGACCTTGGTGCCCTGCTCCTCCAGCTCCGCCGCGAGCTTGCGCGCCGGACCCACGCGGTCGACGTAGTTGATACAGACCGTGCAGCCCCAAGAGGCCAGTTTGCGGGTGATGCCCGCGCCGATGCCCCGGGACCCGCCGGTGACCAGTGCGACCTTGTCCTTCAGCGGCCGGCATTCCTCGATGCTCATCGGGACACCTCCTTGCCACGGTACGAACGGCGCAGCATGACCACACTCATCCGCCCGATGGCGTAGACGTGGTTGTCCGCGTCGCGTACCCGCCGTACGTTCTTCACCAGACCGCAGCGCTCGTTGATCGCTTCGGTGTGCTCGGTTTCGGTCGTGAAGTAGAACGGCGTGTCGGGGTACAGGGGCCTGACGAAGTCCCAGTTCATTGATCGCAGCCCGATAATCGCGGCGGGATTTCCGTGCTGTACGGCCCAGCCGGAGGTGATGGCGTGAATGAACCCACCGGGAACGATGCGCTGCTTGCGGTCCGCCATCCGCGCGAAGGCGCCGCTGTCATGGATCGGATGCTTCTCGCCGAGAAGGTCGAGCAATTGATCCAGCAGCTCACTGGTGAACACTACTGGGCCGTAAGTACGGGGCGGGGCTCCCTGAAGATCTTCCCAGTATCTTATGGCGCGCTGTTCCCTCGGGACGGTGTCAGAAGTCGCTTCGGTCTCGGTCACGTGTCCCTCCCTCCATCAGAGGCTGGTTGTGGAGCTGCGTGGACGCATCACCAGGCGTCCGCCGTCGGCCGTGATCGTCTGGCCCTGGATGTAGTCCGCATCGTCGGTCGCCAGAAATCCGACGAGCCCGGCAATGTCTTCCGGAAGCCCCCAGCCCATTCCCGCCGTGGAAAGGCCGAGACGGGTGGCGAGCGGCGTGGTCATATCGGTGCGGATCGCGCCGGGCGCCACGGTATTGACCCGGATGCCCTTGTGCCCCACCTCTGAGGCGAGACCGCGGGTCAGTGCCTCCAGGCCGCCCTTCGACGCGGCGTACGCGGTCTGGCCGGGGCCGGGCCGGCGCACCGAGTTGGAGGAGATGTTGATGATGCGGCCCCAGGACTGCTCCAGCATGACGGGCAGGACGGCCCGGCACATGAGGAACGGACCGCTCAGATTGGTGCGCAACACGTGGTCCCACTGCGGCAGTTTGGTCAGCGCCAGCAGACGGTCGTCGATGACGCCCGCATTGTTGACCAGAATATGTACGGCCTCGTCCTGATTGAGCACGCGGTCGACCAGATGACGCACCTGCGTTTCGTCCGAGACGTCCGCCTTGTGGGAAAAGGCATGCCCGCCCGCGGCGGTGATTTCCTTGACGACCCGTTCCGCGGCTTCATCGGCGTCGCGGTAGACGAGGTGTGTGGTCAGACCGTCGCGCGCCAGTCTCCTGCATATGGCGGCACCTATTCCGCGCGAGCCGCCGGTGACCACCGCGACGCGCTTCGGCGGCGTTTGTGAGGTCATGTCGTCCCCCCTTGGCCGAGTTATACGACAGCGGTCTCGAGGTGCTTCAGAATCGATTCCACCGACCTGTTGTGGGAATCCGAATCGGCGTCCCACGACTCCAGGTCGAATGCCCCGCCGAGGTCGCGGTTCACCTTGCGGGCGAGCTGCAGTACGTCCAGCGAGTCCAGCCCCAGATCCTCGACCAGGGAATGCTCCGGCTTTATCTCGGTGTCCTTGAGGCTCGGCTTCACATCCTTGATCAAGCCGATCAGGATGGAGAATTGCTCTTCGGTGGAATCAGGCATTGGTGTACCTCCAGTCATGGTCAATCCGTGCTGGTCGTGGGGGCCATGCCACCAGACGGCAACTGTCCGGCGCAAGTGCCAACCTGCCCCGCCGTGCCGGACAGCGGGCGTCTTTGAATTCAACGGTCCGTACCGTGTGCGCCTGCAAGCTGTGCGGACGGCAGTGCTCCAATGGACAGTGCGTTACGCCGGGGAGTTGATTGTTCCACGGGTTCTCGGACAATCTGAATCAATGGGGATGCCGTATGGACCGTAGGCAGTGAATCATCCATCATTTCGCTTGGGTCACCGGCTGTCCGACCGCAGCCAATTGACCGGAAGACACAGGGAAAGGCCGACCCACAAGGAAAGTGGACCGGGCACGAGAAGGAGGGGGAAGGAATGGGGCGCCACAAGGGGGTTCTCGAGGAGTCGGCCCCTTACCGTGAGCTGGCGCAGTGGCTGCGGTCGCTGCGCCGGCTCGCTGGACTTACGTACCGTCAGATGGCCGAGCGGACCGGGCGGCCGGGCTGCTCCGCGGTGACGCTCTCGCGGGCCGACAGCGGGCTGATTCTGCCCCGCCGCCAGGTCGTCGAGGCGTACGCCGCGGCCTGCGGCGCGTCCGCGCGGCAGGCCTGGGTGATGTGGGAACGCGCGGTCCGCGCCGCCCGCGACCGGGAGGAGCGGGAGGACCGACAGGACCGGGAGTGCCGGGAGTATCGGGAGCCGACGATCCGCTCCGCCGCGGCTGCCGCGCCGCCGCCGCACACGCGCCGCCGCGGCCGGGCGCTGGAGCTGGTCTACGAGCCCGCTCACCTGCTGGAGGCGATGCACCGGCTTCGCATGGACGCCGGGAACCCGTCGCTGCGTACCTTGCAGGAACGTGCCCGCGCGGGTGACTCGGGCCCGTTGCCGCGGTCCACGCTGGCGGATGTGCTGGCCGGGTTACGCATGCCCTCCGAGGCGCTGCTGATGTCGTACGTGCGGGCCTGCGGCGAGCGGGACCACCGCATCAGCGCCTGGAGGGCCGCGTGGCACCGCACGAGCCGCCCGCCGGCGATGCCGGTACGGGCGCAGGGCCCGGCCCCGGCCCCTGTCCGGCGCACGGAGGAGGCGGTACAGCTGGCGGGTTGACCGCGCGCCCGGCGGGTTGACCGCGCGCCCGGCGGGTGAATGGGCCGGGTGTCTCCGTCATGCCGCGATACGGCCGAGGAAGTCCCTCATCAGGGACACGATCTCGTCCAAGTGGGTCTCCAGCGCCCAGTGACCCGCGTCCTTCAGCATGTGCAACTCGGCGTCGGGGAGGTCGGTGAGGTAGGCCCTGGCGGACTCCTCGGGCATATAGCCGTCGTGTGGGCCCCACACGATCAGCGTCGGCGGCCGGTGGCTGCGCAGGTACGCCTGGTAGTCCGGGAACAGTCGCACGCTGGACTCGATGCGCGCGAAGAGGTCGACCATGATCTCGCGGTTCCGCGGCCGGCTCATCAGCGGCCAGGACAGCTCCCACAGATCCGGGCTGATCCGCTCGGCCATGTGCCGCGGAACCTCGCCGAGAACCTCCTCGCGCAGGCCGGACGGGCTCACCGCGGTGGCCAGCGCGTCGCGGCGCTCGGGCGTCGGGTCCGCCCAGTACTCCCGCAGAGCCGCGTACTTGGGGCCGAGCGTGTGCTCGTACGCGTCGCCGTTCTGGATGATCAGCGCGGTGACCCGCTCGGGGTATTTCATGGCCAGCTGGAAGCCGGCCTGGGAACCGTAGTCGAAGAGATAGAGCGCGTACCGGCGGAGGCCGAGAGCGTCCGCGAACCGGTCGAGGAGATCGGCGTAGCCGGTGAAGGAGTAGGAGAAGCTCGCCGGGTCCGGTGTCTGGCTGTAACCGAAGCCCGGGAAGTCCGGCGCGACCGAACGCCACCGGTCGCCGAGCGCGGGCATGAGGTTGCGGTACTGGAACGACGATGACGGGTAGCCGTGCGGCAGCAGGACGACGGGCGCGTCGGGGGGTCCGGCCTCGCGGTAGAAGATCTCCACACCGTCGATCTCGATGGTTCGATGGGCGACGGGCGCGAGCGTAACGGACATGAGAGTGCTCCCTGAAGGCCGGAGTGAAGGCTCTGGAGTGAAGGCTGGAGCCCGGAATCGGACGGTCCGATCGTGATCGTCTAGCGGATCGCGGCGGCGCGTCGCGATCCCGCCGAGGCCCCCCTGGTGTCCCTGTCGGCCGCCGTCGGCAGGTGGTAGACGGCGAACGCCCGGCCGATCACCGGCTGGGCGACATTGCGTACGCGTACCCCGCCGCTCGTCATCCCGTGCTCCGTGCCCAGGTGCGCGTGACCGTGTACGGCCAGGTCGGCACCGGCCTCGTCCACCGCCTCGGCCAGCAGGTAACTGCCCAGGAAGGGAAAGATCTCCAGCGGTTCCCCCGCCAGGGTGTCGGGCACGGGCGCGTAGTGCGTCAAGGCGATGCGTACGGCGCAGCCGCGCTCCTTGAGCCCCTCCAGGGACCGGCGCAGGCTGTCCGCGCAGCGCCGGGTGTAGCGGATGAACGCCTTCATCTCCGGTTCGCCGAACTCGCCGCCGTTGCGTCCGGCGAACCCGCCGCCGAAGCCCTTGACGCCCGCGACGCCCACCGGCGTCCCGTTGAGGTCCAGGACCGTGGACGCGCCCTCCAGCACGGTCACACCGGCCTCGCCGAGTGTCGCCGTCACCTCGTCCTGCTGGTCGCTGTGGTAGTCGTGGTTGCCCAGGACGGCCACCACCGGCACCCCCAGACCGGCCACCTCCCCGGCGACCACTCGGGCCTCGTCGGGTGTGCCGTGCCGCGTCAGGTCACCGGCGAGCAGCAGCAGATCCGCGCTCGCGCGCAGGGTTTCGAAGGCCGGGCGGAGCGTTCCCGCGCTCGTCGGCCCCAGGTGGATGTCGCCGACTGCGGCTACTCGGATCACGTGAGCTCCTCGGGATGGTCGGGGGCGCTGGAGGACACCACCATCAGGTCTTCGCGCAGGGACAGCCCGGCCAGGTGGTGTTCGGCGATGCGCAGAACCTCGTCACGGCAGGCCGAGCTCGGGACGGTGCCCGACAGCAGGACGCTGTCCCCGCGCATCTCGATCCGTATGCCCATTTCGGCGGTCGGCCCCGTCGCCAGCCGGTCCCGCAGGTGGGCGATGCGGTACTCCGTGCTGCCGGTGTGCGTCACGGCTCTGCCTCCCGTTGTTCCTCATTCTTCCTTTTCTTCCTTTTGTTCCTTGGCGACACGTTTCTCGATGACACCCAGACGTTCCAGCAGATAGAGAAAGGCGTCCGGCATCGGCGAATCCTGGTGCTGGCGGCGCAGCAGCTCCCAGTCGATCTTCTCCCGGAGTGCCCTGGCGATGGGAAGGACGGGCCCGAAATCGCAGTGATGCTCGGAGAACGCCGCGAGCAGACTGTTGAGCAGGTCTGTGGGCGTCAGCACAGGCATCCGCACCGAGTCCACCGGCAGGATCTCGGCCCGGCCGAGCAGCTCCCGGGTCTCCCACTGCTTCGCCAGCTCGAAGATCAGGTCGATCTGCTCGCCATGGCTCCGGGCCTTGAGCAGCCAGTCCTCCGGCGGCGTATGGACCTCGATGCCGACGCTCTCCAGAGCCTCGGTCACGGCTTCCGCGTCCTCGCGCAGGATGCAGAAGTCGACGTCGTGCTGAAGGCTGACCGGCACGCCGTGCGCGTAGGCGGCCACGCTGCCCGCCAGCGCGAAGGGCAGCCCCAGGCTCTTCAGCCTGGCGGCCACCTGTTTGGCGGCCTCCAAGATCGCCTGCGTACGGTCCAGGGGCAGCGGCCGGGCACTCTCGCGCACCGGTGTGCCCCCCGGTTCGTCTCTCTCGCTCGCCACGGTCCTGCTCACGGATGCACCGTCCTTGTCATCGGCGCGGTCGTGTGGTCCTCGGATACCCGGTGGCTGCTGACTGATCCCTGCCTCCTGCCCATGGGGTTCTGAAACCGGAAATGAGAGTGTCCTCATGCGGGCGTACTCATGCGGGCGGGAAGCGGTCCCACACGCGATGCTTGCCCAGCAGTTCCACGACGGAGCCAAGGACAGCCCGCGGATCGTCGTCGATCACGACACCTGCCGCGCCCTCGGCGCCCGCCGCGCTCAGCACGAGCCGTCCCCGCCCCCAGCCGCCGATGGCCTTGGCATGCCGGAACGCTTCACCGACCAGCAGCAGCACCCGGGGATCGACCCCCTCCGCGGTGTTGAGCTGAGCCGCCTTGGCATCGCGTGCGCCGTACGCGTCCCCACCCGGAGCGGGCGCGCTCGCGAGCAGGACGGCGTCGAACTCGACGGAGCGGGCAGTGGCGAAACTGCGCTGAACCGCCACCGTGCCGTTGCCGGCGCCGTTGCCGCCCAGCTGTCCGCCCGCCGGGGCGATGACCAGCGGCACCATGCCGCCGTCGAGAATCGCCTGCCGTACGGCGCGTACGCCGTCGAGGTCGCTGCTCTCGTCGGCCACGATGCCGATGACACGTCCGGTCGTGGGCCAGGTGTTGCCCAGCTGGGAGAGCGCGGGACTCGGCTCGACCGCGGCGAGCGATTCGGCGGGTTTCGGGGCGGGCAGGCCAAGACCCTCGGCGACCCGCTCGCACAGCTGGGGGTCGATCTCGGCGAGCACCTGAAGAACCCGTTCCTTGACGGCCGTCTCGTAGCACTTCCCGAGCTCGAAGGTGTAGGCGGCGGTGACGTGTTCCCGCTCCACGGGTGTCAGGCTCAGCCAGAACAGGCGGGGCTGGCTGGTGTGGTCGGCGAACGATGTCGGAGCCTCACGCACCTTCTCCGCGGCGGGCGTCGGCTGGGGGACTTCGACGTACGCGCCGTTGCCCGTGCCCGCGAGGAAGGGACAGCCGCCGTCCAGGGAGTTCGGGCGGTAGGGCGCGACGCCGGTGTGGACGGCGGTCTGGTGCATGCCGTCGCGCAGCATGTCATTGACGGACGTCTGCGGGCGGTTGACCGGGATCTGCGCGAAGTTGGGTCCGCCCAGCCGGGAGATCTGGGTGTCCAGGTAGGAGAACAGCCGCCCGGCCAGCAGGGGATCGTCGGTGATGTCGATGCCCGGGACCAGGTGGCCGGGGTGGAAGGCGACCTGCTCGGTCTCGGCGAAGAAGTTCGTGGGGTTCGCGTCGAGTGTCAGCAGTCCGACGGGCTGCACCGGCGCCAGTTCCTCGGGCACGATTTTCGTGGGGTCGAGCAGATCGATGCCCTCGAAGGTCTGCTCGGGAGTGTCGGGGAAGGTCTGGATGGCGAGTTCCCACTCGGGGTACGCGCCCGCTTCGATGGCGTCCGCGAGGTCGCGGCGGTGGAAGTCGGGATCCATGCCGCCGATCAGCTGTGCCTCCTCCCACACCAGGGAGTGGACGCCCGCTTTCGGCTTCCAGTGGAACTTCGCCAGCGTCGTCGCGCCCTCGGCGTCGACCAGACGGAAGGTGTGGACGCCGAAGCCCTCCATCATCCGGAAGGAGCGCGGAAGCGCGCGGTCCGACATGGCCCACAGCGTGTGGAACGTCGCCTCGGTGTGCAGCGAGACGAAGTCCCAGAACGAGTCGTGGGCGCTCTGCGCCTGCGGGATCTCCCGGTCCGGATGCGGCTTGCCGGCGTGGATGATGTCGGGGAACTTGATGGCGTCCTGGATGAAGAACACCGGGATGTTGTTGCCGACGAGGTCGAAGGTGCCTTCGTCGGTGTAGAACTTCGTCGCGAAGCCCCGCGTGTCGCGCACCGTGTCCGCGGATCCGCGCGACCCCAGGACGGTCGAGAACCGTACGAACACCGGTGTTTCCACGTCCCGGGCGAGGAACGCGGCCTTGGTCACGGAGGCGGCCGAGCCATAGCCGCGGAAGACGCCGTGCGCGGCGGCTCCGCGCGCGTGAACCACGCGCTCCGGGATGCGCTCATGGTCGAAGTGCATGATTTTTTCACGCAAATGGTGGTCCTGCAGCAGTACAGGACCGCGCGGCCCGGCCTTGAGCGAGTGATCCGTTTCGTACAGCCGGACTCCCTGCGCCGTCGTCAGGTAGGAGCCGCCCTGGGCGCGGGCGGAGGCGTTCGCCCCGGTCGGCTTGCCGGTGGGGGAGACAGCCTCGGGGCACGCCTGGTCCGGCTTGGGCGGCAGCGGCTCACGCGGTTCGGTGGGTTCGCTGAACGAGGGTGACTCACTGCCGGGCCGGCCGGGGAGGGCTGTGCCGTCGCCGTCGGGGGTGTCGTCGGCGCGGGGACTGCGCTGGGCCATAGGAAATCTCCTGAATCCGGGACGGGCGTACCTCGCAGGAGTAACCGATCCGGAAGCTGACAAACGCGTGCGGCGCGCGCCCACGCTTCCGTGTACTGACGCGGTATTGACGCGGTACTGACGCGCGGCTGGCACCGGGACGGTGACAGGGAGACAGTGGGTGGGTACGTTGACCGGTAGGTAGTTCTGGGTTCAACTTCCAGGTTCAACTTCCTCTGTACCGGAGGTCACCGTGGATATCCTGGTATTCATCGGACGTATCCTCTTCGCCGTGCTCTTCCTCAGCTCGGGCGTGAACCACCTGACGCAGACGAAGGCCATGGCGGGGTACGTCTCCAGCCGCGTCCCCGTCGCTGTGCCCGCCGCGCCCACCGTCCTCGGCAGCGGCATCCTTCTGCTCGCCGGCGCGCTGAGCATTCTGCTCGGCATCTGGGCGGACCTCGGAGCACTGCTCGTCGTCGTCTTCCTCATCCCGACGGCGCTGCTGATGCACCCCTTCTGGAAGGAGCCGGAGGCCGAGACCCGCCAGCTGGAGATGATCATGTTCTTCAAGGACATCGCGCTGGCCGGGGCCGCGCTCATGCTCATCGCGTTCTTCTCGTACGCCGGGCACGAGCTGGGACTCACCATCACCGGCCCGCTCTTCGACATCAACTGAGGAGGCAGTGCAGGTGAGCCCCACCCTGGAACTGCACGTCGGACGCCACAAGGTCGGCGTCAACAGGCCCGAGAAACAGCTCTTCCCCGAAGACGGCATCACCAAGGCGGACCTAGCGGACCACTACCGCCGCGTGGCCCGGCGCATGGTGCCGGAACTGCGCGGCAGGCCCCTGATGCTGGAGCGGATGCCCGACGGCATCCGTGGCCGGCGCTTCATCCAGAAGGAGGTCCCGGACCACTTCCCCGACTGGGTCCACCGCGCCACCGTGGCCAAGGAGGGCGGCGAGGTGACCCATGTGACCTGCGACGACACGGCGACCCTGGTCTACCTCGCCGGACAGGCGTGCATCACCCCGCACCGCTGGCTGAGCCGCGCCGACCGGCCGCGCAACCCGGACCGGGTGGTGTTCGACCTGGACCCGTCCGCCGATGACTTCGAAGCCGTACGCCGTGCCGCCCACCGCCTGTACGAGCTGCTCGACGAACTGGAGCTGCCCTCGGCCCTGATGACCACGGGGTCGCGCGGCCTGCATGTCCTCGTCCCGCTCAACCGGGGCGACGACGCCGACGACGTACTCGCGTTCGCGCGCGCTGTCGCCGACACGCTCGCGGCACGGTACGCCGACGAGCTGACGACCGAGCCGCGCAAGGACGCCCGCGAGGGGCGGCTGCTCATCGACACCGCCCGCAACGGCTACGCCCAGACCGCCGTCGCCCCCTTCGCGGTCCGGCCGCTGCCCGGCGCGCCGGTCGCCGCGCCCCTGGCCTGGGACGAGCTGGACGCGCCGGAACTGACGGCGCGCCGCTGGACAGTGACCGATCTGGGGGACCGGCTGGAGAGCGACCCGTGGGCGGGTCTGGGGCGGCACGGGCACAGTGTGTCCGCGGCCGGGCGGAGGCTGCGGGCGCTGACGGGGACCGGCTGAGCCAGTGCCTGCTGAGCCCGCCAGGCCCCGAGGTCACTCCCGTACGACCGGTCACTCCCGTACGACGTCCTTCGCCCGCTTGTCCTCGCGCAGGCCCAGAAACCGCGGATGGCGCAGCCTGCCGTCCCGCGTCCACTCCGTGAACTCCACCTGGGCGACGAGTTCCGCACGCACCCAGTGGGCCGAGCGCTCCGCGGCGGGCAGCTCCTCCGGAGCTGCGAAGGTGGGCCGGTCCTGTTCCAGGGCGTCCAGCCGGCTCCGCAGCCGGCGCAGGGTCGCGTTGTCGAAGCCGGTGCCGACCCGGCCCGCGTACCGCAGCCGGCCGCCTTCGTAGTAGCCCAGCAGCAGTGCGCCGAAACCGGTGCGGGTGCCGGCAGGATCGGTGAATCCGGCGATCACCATCTCCTGTCCGGCCGAGCACTTCAGCTTGAGCCAGTCGGTGGAGCGGCGGCGTACGTACCGGCTGTCGGCCCGCTTCGCGATGAGGCCCTCCCAGCCGGAACCGCACACCTTGTCCAGCAGTTCCTGCCCACCGGCGTTGCGGTGCGGAGTGAAGCGCAGCGGCCGTCCGAAGCGGAGCGCGCCCCGCAGCAGCCGTTTGCGCTCACGCAGCGGGAGTGCTGTGGTGTCCCGCCCGTCGAGCCGCAACACGTCGAAGAGGTAGAAGTCGACGCGTACGCCGCTCGCCCGGGCGGCCTTGGCGTCGCCGATCTGTATCCGGCGCTGAAGCCGGGTGAAGCTGGTACGACCGGCCTCCATGGCGACGACTTCGCCGTCCACCTCGAAGTCGTGGCACGGCTGTGCGGCCAGTGCGTCGATGATTTCCGGGTAGGTGGCGTCGAGCGGCTGCCCGGTGCGGGAGAAGAGCCGGACCCGGTCTCCGTCGCGGCGGGCGAGGGCGCGGACGCCGTCGAGTTTGCGCTCGAAGAGCCAGACCTCCCCGCCGAAGTCCCGGCGGTCGCTCAGCACGGCGAGCATCGGGCCGGCTGGACTCATTGGCCCGCTGCCACCTGCTTCAGGGTGCGGCCCGTCAGTACCGACCGCAGCCGCGCCGGTACGGGCTCGGACCGGCCGCCCTTTTTCGTCTGCCGCCGGTCGGCGCGCTTGACCAGCAGCCACGCCTCGTCCTCGCCGTCCCGGAAGCGGGTCAGCGCATAGCCGCCGTGCAGTTTCTTGCCGTGGAGCGCGAAGGACAGGTGCCCCTTGGCGAGAGCCTCGGCCACGGGGACCGGCTCTCCGTCGCGTTCGGACAGATTGCTGTACGTGCCCTGGTCCCAGACAATCACGGTCCCGGAGCCGTACTGGCCGGGCGGGACGACCCCTTCGAACTCGCCGTACTCCAGGGGATGGTCCTCGGTCGGCATTGCGAGCCGCTTCTCGCTCGGATCGGCCGAAGGACCCTTCGGTATCGCCCAGGACTTGAGTACGCCGTCGGCCTCCAGCCGGAAGTCGAAGTGCATGCTGCTCGCGTCGTGGACCTGTACGACGAACTGTGGCGAGCTCTCCGCGGACTCCTCCTGCCGCTGTCTCTTACGGTCGCTGCCCGGCTCGGGCGTGCGACGGAAATCCCTCTTGCGGCGGTACGTGGCGAGAGCGTCGCTGCCGTGCCCCATCGCTGCCTCCTTACGCGGGGTCCGCGGGTACCCGTCCCGGTTGCGTTCAGGCACGTACGGCCGGGCTCCCGACTTGATCGCTGAGCGTCCGATTGCGGCCACCCAGAGTTGGGCGCAAGCTGGAAATACCAGTTCAACCAGTACGACCCCGCTTGTGAAAGGCACCGTGATGAGCAAGTCCAAGGCGAAGGCGAAGCAGGCCAAGGGCAAGATGAAGGAAGAGATCGGCGACGCCGCCGACGACAAGCGCACGCAGGCGGAAGGGCGCGCCGAGCAGCTGATGGGCAAGGCTCGGGAAGCGGTGGCGAAGGGCAGCGAGCGGGTCAAGAAGTCCCGCGGCCGGTAGCTCCCGCGACCGGTAGACCGGCAGACCGGTAAGCCGCGGGCCGTTGTACGGGCCCCGTCCCGCCAGGGCCCGTACAACGGCCCGCACACCTGCTCCTCCCGTACTCAGCACTCAGCCGACCTTGTGGCCCGCGAGCGGTGGCGTGGCCTCGCCCGCGCCTTTACGTACGCCGTGCAGGAACTCCTCGATCGCCTCCAGAGACGTCCGGGTCGGCTTCCACTCCAGCTCCTCACGCGCACGAGAGCTGTCGAGCAGCGGCAGCCGCAGCACCGCGTCGAACAGATGCGGCGACGCCGGAACCACATGCAGCCCCCACGCCGCCGCCAGCATGATCCGCACCGCCCGCCGCGGCAGCCGCACCACACGCACCCCGAGCAGTTCGCCCAGCGCCCGCGCGTCGACGACCGGTTCGGAGGCCAGATTGAACGCGCCGCGCACATCCCCCAGCACCGCCGAGCAGTACGCCTCCGCGGCGTCGTCGGTGTGCAGCGCCTGGAAGCGCAGGCCCTCCAGATCCGGTACGCACGGCAGGAGGTCGGGCCGCATCAGCGAGCCGGGCAGGAACCGGCCGGCGAAGATACGGCGCTGCTCGCTCGCCGACCCCTCCTTGAACATGAAGCCGGGCCGCATCCGCACCACGCGGATGTCCTGGTGCTCCCGCTCGTAGGTGTCCAGAATCCGTTCGAGGTAGGCCTTCTCCCGGCAGTACGCGGCGTCCGGCCAGCCATGGGTGGGCCATGCCTCGTCGACTCCCGGGCTCTCCTTCGGCCCCGGCGCGTACGCGCCGACGGACGAGGCGTGGACCAGTGTGGGCACACCGGCGGACGCGACCGCCTCGAACACCCGCAGCGAGCCGAGTACGTTCGTGTGCCAGGTGGTCACCGGATCGTGCGTCGGCTGGAACCGCCAGGCGAGATGGACGACGGCGTCCGCTCCGGCGAAGTGCCGTCTGAGCTGCTGAGTGTTCTCCTGCCGCGCCAGATCCACAGCGGCCCACTCGGTCTTCGGGAGAGTCAGGTCGGGAATCCTGCGCGCGAGCCCGAGAACTGAGTCGATCCGCGGCTGATTCACCAGAGCGCGCACCACGCTCGTGCCGACATTGCCGGTGGCCCCGGTGACAACCACCCGCAGTCCTGTTTTCGGGCTCATGGGGTACTCCGTGTCCTTGAAGGGACCTGTGAGCTTCGAGTCTCCCGATCACAGTGGACGAAACAGCTGTCTCGCTCACCGTGGCGTCGCCGCACGGCATGACCGCCCAGCTTGCGGGGACCCGGAAGGCTCCAGACCTTCACCTTCGCGGCGACGGGAGGACGACGGCATGCGCGCGCTGACATGGCAGGGCAAGCGGAACGTGCGGGTGGATACGGTGCCCGACCCGCACATCAAGGATCCGGCGGACATCATCGTACGGATCACCTCCACCGGCATCTGCGGCTCGGACCTGCATCTGTACGAGGTGCTGGGCCCCTACCTGGATCCCGGCGACATCCTCGGCCACGAGGCCATGGGCATCGTGGAGGAGATCGGCGCGGAGGTGGCCTCCCTCGAACCCGGCGACCGGGTCGTCATCCCGTTCAACATCTCCTGCGGGAACTGCTTCATGTGCGAGCGCGGTCTGCAGTCGCAGTGCGAGACCACACAGGTCCGCGAGCGGGGCACGGGTGCCGCGCTGTTCGGCTACACCAAGCTGTACGGCCAGGTGCCCGGGGGACAGGCGGAGTTCATGAAGGTCCCCTTCGGCAACACCCTCCCGATCAAGGTGCCGGAGGGGCCTGGCGACGAGCGTTACGTGTATCTGTCCGACGTACTGCCCACGGCATGGCAGGCGGTCGAGTACGCGGCCATCCCGCCCGGCGGCACGGTCACCGTGCTGGGTCTCGGCCCGATCGGCGACATGGCCGCCCGGGTCGCCCTGCACCGGGGCGCGAGCCTGGTCGTGGGGGTCGACCTGGTGCCCGCCCGGCTGAGCCGCGCCGCCGCCCGCGGGGTGGAGGTGATGAACCTGCGCACGTACGGCAAGGGGCTTGCCGACGCCATCCGGGAACTGACCGACGGGCGGGGAACGGACGCCGTGATCGACGCCGTCGGGATGGAGGCGCATGGCGCACCCGTGGTGAAGGCCTCCCAGTGGCTCACCGGCCACCTGCCCGACGCCATCGCCGGACGGGTGATGGAACACGCGGGGGTGGACCGGCTGGGCGCGCTCTACACCGCGATCGACGTCGTACGGCGTGGCGGGACGATCTCGCTGGCCGGTGTGTACGGCGGCGCGATGGACCCGCTGCCGCTCCTGACGATGTTCGACAAGCAGATCCAGCTCCGGATGGGCCAGGCCAACGTCAAACGCTGGGTGGACGACATCCTGCCGCTGCTCAATGACGAGGACGTGCTCGGGGTGGAGGGGTTCGCGACGCACACCATGCCGCTCGCGGACGGGCCGAAGGCGTACGAGATGTTCCAGCACAAGAGCGACGGCATGGTCAAGACGCTGCTGAAACCTTAGGGAGTGGGCGCATGAACGAGAGCAGGCCACTGGCCGTCGTGACAGGCGCTTCGCGCGGCATCGGGTTCGAACTGGCCAAGCAATTCGCCGACCACGGCTTCGACCTGGTGCTGGCGGCGGAGGACGGCGGGCTGGAACTCGCGGCGGACGAGATCCGGGCGTACGGAGCCGAAGCGGTGCGGGCTGTCCAGGCCGATCTGGCCGTACCGGGTGGCGTGGAGCAGCTCTGCGCGGCCATCTCCGCCACCGGTCGGCCGGTCGCGGCTGCCGCGCTCAACGCGGGCGTCGGCCGGGGGGGGCGCGTTTCTCGACACCGACCTGGCCGACGAGGTCCGCGTCATCGACCTGAACATCACGTCGAGCGTGCACCTGGCCAAGCGGCTGCTGCCGGACATGGTCGCCCGCGGCGAGGGCAAGCTGCTCTTCACCTCGTCCATCGCCTCGACCACGCCCGGTTCCTTCCAGGCCGTGTACAACGCCTCCAAGTCCTTCATCCAGTCCTTCGCCCAGGCCCTCGCGAACGAACTGGAGGACACGGGCGTGACGATCACCGCACTGATGCCCGGCCCGACGGAGACGGACTTCTTCCGCCGGGCCGGGATGGAGGACACGAAGGTCGGCCAGCAGCCGAAGGACGATCCGGAACTGGTGGCGCGGCAGGGGTTCGAGGCGCTCATGGCCGGGCGGAAGGAGACCGTGGCGGGCTCGGCGAAGACCAGGGCACAGGGACTCGCGAACAAGATCCTCCCGGACAGTGTGAAGGCAGCCGCTCACCGTCGGATGGCGGAACCGGGCTCCGGCACGGCGGACGACGACGGCCGGTAGCCCGCCGCCTCAACCCGGCGTGAGCCCGGCCAGGGCATTGGCGAGCTTGTCGCGCTCGGCTTCGGAGAGTTGTGAGCGCGCGGGCCCGGGCGAGGGCGTCGCCGGCGGCTCACCGCGTCCAGTAGCGGATATTGCGGAAGCGGGCCTCGGCGCGGCCGGTGCCGTGGTGGTAGACGCCGTTCTTGAAGTGACGGGTGGCGGGGCCGCGGTCGGCCCTGGTGAGCACCAGAGTGTCGTTGATGTACGTCCGGATGGTGCCGGTGCTCGCGTTGTGCTCGACCTTCAGGTTGAACCAGGTGTTGTAGACCCCGGTCCTGAGGACGGTGCCGTCGTACGCCTTCACGGTGCCGCCGTTCGCGCTGTACGCGTTGAACATGATGTCCGTGGCCGGCGTGCCCGCGGGGTGCTTGACCCGCAGGATCTGCATAAAGCTCGCGCTGTTGGTACCGGTGGGGATGTACACGTCGGCGTCCCACATGTGCTGTCCGCCCGTGTACTCCTGCTGCCAGCGCATCTCGGTGCGTGGGTCGGTGCCACTGCCCTGGGACATGGGCTCGTCGGTGTCGTTGACCCACATGCGGTGGATGGAGTCGCTGTAGGTGTAGCGCTGGGAGAGGCTCAGGTTCCAGGGCTTCTGCATGGAGTACGTGAACGAGGTCTGCCGCCAGCCGGTCGTCGGCGACTCGGCCAGGGCGGAGGAGGCTAAGGAAGCCGAGGAGGCCGAGGAAACGGAAGGAGTGGAGGCGGCGGCGGATGAGACGGACGGGGTCAGGAACAGTCCCGCTGTGCCGCAGAGGGCGAGAACGGTCGTCAGAGAGCTTGCTGTCTTGCGCATGACAATACGCTCCTTGTGGGGGTGGGCGCGGACCTGGCGTCAGCCAAGCGCACGACCGGGTTCCCTGGCAATGGTCCAGGCCAATTCCGCCGCATCGGCGGGCATGGCGGAAGTCGCCAGGGGTATCCGGGCGGCAAAGAGAGGAGCAACGCCATGCGATTCGACGACCGCAGGCACGCCGGCCAGGAACTCGCCGTCAGGCTGCTGGAGTGGGCCGCGGCCGGAGATCTCGCCGATGTCGTCGTGCTCGCCCTGCCTCGCGGTGGCGTACCCGTCGCGGCGGAGATCGCCCGCGCCCTGGGCGTACCCATGGACGTGCTCGTAGTCCGCAAAATCGGCGTCCCGGGCACTCCGGAAGTCGGCATCGGCGCGATCGCGGGCGAGGACCCGCCCGTCTTCGATCGTGGGGCTCTGGGAACCCTCGGCCTGGACGAGACGGATCTCGCCTCCGATGTGGCCAGAGAACGCCTCGAACTGCACCGTCGCGACGAGCTCTACCGCGGCCGGCGGCCCGCGCCGCGGATACACGACCGCAGCGTGATCGTCGTGGACGACGGCCTCGCCACCGGTATCACCGCGCGCGCCGCGCTGCGCCATCTGCGCCGCCAGGAGCCAGGCAGGCTGATCCTGGCCGTGCCGGTCTGCAGCCCCCGCATCGCCGCGGAACTGAGGGAGGAGGCCGACGACCTGATCTGCCTCCACCAGCCCTCCGTGCTCCGGTCGGTGGGGGAGTGGTACGCCGACTTCGAGCAGGTATCCGACAGCGAGGTGCTCGACACCCTGCGCAGCATGTCCTCCACGGTCTGATCCGAAGCAGGCCGAAGCAGGCCGAATCCGCGCCGAATCAGGGCTGACCGGGCGGCCCGGGCTGACACCTGGCCACAAGGCGGAAGAAGTCCGCCTCGTTGCCCGCGAGTCCGATGGCCCGCAGCGCCTCGTCCGCCTCGGCGATCGGAGCGGTCAGCAACGGCAGGGTCAGGACGCGCTGTTGTGGATCGGCCAGGACCGCCCGGGTGGTCTGCAACAGCCGTACGTACGCCTGCGCGGCGGCGAGTTCGGGATCGGTCATGTCAGATTCCCCCTTGGGAAGGAAGGTCGGACCGTCAAGCATCTCGCGGCCCACTGACAACGGCGGAACGGCGCGTGGACCGTCACGGAATGATCTCCAGCGGGTCGTACTCGTGCCGCCGGTCGCCGACCCACTCGATCCAGGTCGGGTCGTCCAGCAGATCGGCGGCGTCGGGCAGCCCCGCCTGGCGGAGAAACTCCAGCAAATCCTCGTCGGAGTGGGCCAGGCCCATGATCTGATCCCGCACCGTGACGCGGCGGCCACCCGACGCGGAGATCCGGTGCACGACGATCGGCGCGTTTGCGGACATGCCTCCAGCGTCCATCCAGAACGGCCCCGAGGCATCCGGACGCGGCTCGGCGGCCGCATCCGCCGCTGCCTTCCGACGGCTGGTCCGCAGCAGTGGCCCGGGAAGATGCGTGGCACGACAGCCGGGGCGCATGCTGGCTGTGTGACCTGGCACGGCGCGGCCCGGCACCCCCCGCCCAGTGAGCGTGGGGCGATGACCGGCGGACCGAACGGCGGCGGGCGAGTCCCGGACGAACTGAACCTGGCGCTCGCCCGGGCCGTGGTCGGCGCCGTCGAGGCGGTCGGCGGGTACGCCGCCGGCGTCTATCTGCGCTCGCGGACACCCGGCCTGCTGCGGCTGGCCGTCCTCGGCGGGCTGCCCTGCCAGCTGTTCCGCCCCTGGTGGCGTATGCATGTGAACCGCCCGTTCCCGGTGGCCGAGGCCTACCGTTCGGGCCGCATCGTCCTCCTCGCCGACGCCGAGGCGGCCATGCGCCAGTTTCCGCAGCTCATGGCGGGTCTGCCGTTCCCCTTCGGCTCGCTGTACGTGCCGGTCGCCGGCGGCCGTGAGACGTACGGGGTGCTGACGGCGCTGCGCCCGGCCACCCCCGGCCATCCGGTCGACACCGCCGACCGCAACCGGATGCAGAACATCGCGCGGCGGCTCGGCACCGCCCTCGCCGAGCTGGACGCGGACGGCACACGCGTCGAGTGGGACGGCGAACCGCTGTCCGTCCAGATGCCCGCGCTCACCACCCCGCCGGTACGGTTCGGGCACTTCGACTGGGACCTCGACAGCGGCATCGTGGCCGCCGACGAGGGGCTGTGCGTCATCCTCGGCACGGACCCGGCGGTCTTCCCCGGCACCATCGAGGCGCTGGCGGCACGGCTGGCGCCGGAGGACATGTACGGACTGTGGGCCGTCGCCCGCGAAGCGTCCCAGTCGGGCCGGCCGGTGGCGCGCCGCATGCGGCTGCGCGGCCCCGACGGCCAACCGCACCTGCTCGAAGTCTCGGGCAGACGCACCGACCCGACCGAGGGAAGCCGGGGGAGCCATCTGACCGGTTTCCTGGTCGACCTCGGCACCGGGCCGATCGTCGCCGAGGCAACCGACCGGCTCCCGCGGGCCATCCTCTCCATCGACCGGCTCGGCCGCGTCACCTACGTCAACCACAGTGCGGAGACCCTGTTCGGCCACCCCCGGACGGCCCTGGCCGGGCAGGTCCTGTGGGATGTCCTGCCCTGGCTCGGCCACCCCGCCCACGAGGACTACTTCCGGGCCGCGCTGCTCTCCCACGAACCGGTCCACTTCCTGGCCCGCCGCGGCGTGGAGGACTGGCTCTCGGTCTCCCTCTACCCGGGCCACGACGGCCTGTCCGCCACGGTCACCCCCGCCGAACCCACGTACACGCCCGGGTCGGTCGCCACGCCGGGCGCGGGCCTGGGATCCACGGCGGACCGCGCGGCGGCGCTGTACCGCCCGGTCGCCCTGGCCATCGCGCTGACCGAGGCCGTCACGGCCCGCCAGGTGTCCGCCGTGGTCACGGACGAGCTGCTGCCCGCCTTCGGCGGCCGTCAGCTGGCGATCTACCTCCTCAAGGAGCGACACCTCTACCTGGCCTGGGAGACCGGCTTCCCGCAGGGCTTCCTCAACCGCTTCGACGGCGTCGCGCTCGACGCCCGGCTGCCCGGCGTCGAGACGCTCACCTCCGGCCGCCCCATCTTCTTCGAGTCCATGGAACAGCTGGCCGCCGCCTACCCCGGCATCCCCATGGACGCCCACGTCGGCGCCCGGGCCTTCCTGCCGCTGATCGCCTCCGGCCGTCCCGTCGGCTCCTGCATCCTCGGCTTCGACCGGCCGCGCGGCTTCAGCCCCGAAGAGCGCACCGTCCTCACCGCCCTCGCCGGACTCATCGCCCAGGCACTCAAACGCGCCCAGCGCTACGACACCGAGGCCGCGCTCGCCCGCGGCCTGCAGGACGCCCTGCTGCCGCACCGGCTGCCCGTCGTACCGCACATCGACACCGTCGCGCGGTACCTCGCCGGGACCCAGGACATGGACATCGGGGGCGACTGGTACGACGTCATTGAGACCGGCCGCGGGCTTGCCCTGGTCATCGGCGACGTACAGGGGCACGGCGTGTCGGCCGCCGCCACCATGGGCCAACTGCGCAGCGCGGTACGCGCCTTCGCCCTCAGCGGGCACGACCCGCGCGAGGTGATGAGCGGCACCAACCGGCTGCTCATCGACCTCGACCCCGGCCAGTTCGCCAGCTGCTGCTATATCGCGCTCGACCCGGAGTCCGGCGCCACCCAGGCCGTCCGGGCCGGACATCCCCAGCCGCTGCTGCGCCATCCCGACGGCCGGACCGAGGTCCTGGACCTGCCCGGCGGTGTGGTGCTCGGGGTCGACGGCGACGCGGACTACCCCGTCACCGAACTGTGGCTGGAGCCGGGCGCCATCCTCGCCCTCTTCACCGACGGGCTGGTGGAGCGTGCGGGCGTGGACATCGACCTGGGCATCGAGCAGGTGCGCGGAGCACTCGCCGAAGTGGGCTCGTCCTCGCTCGCCGACACCGCGGACCGTCTGATCCGCGAGGCCGCGCCCGACCGGCCCGACGACATCGTGCTGCTGCTCGCCGCCCGCCGGCCGTCCGACCGGCCGTAACTGGGGGGTTCGGGGGCGGAGCCCCCGGCCGGTCAGGCCGATTCGTCGGAAGGTGCCTGCCTCGCACGGGCCCCGGCGCGGGTCCGGCCAAGAGCCGCGGAACGCTGCGGATGGCGCCGCAGATACTCGCCCTCGAGCTCCGCCATCCGGACGTTGTGCGCACTGAGCGCGGCGGCCGACCCGTACAGCAGCGTGTCGTGCCGGCTCCGGTGGATCGTCTCAAGTTCCCGCAGCAGCTGTTGTTCGTCGAGGTCGGCAGGGTCGACCCCCCTGCCTCCGCGCCGGTGCTCGGCCACGGACTGGTCTTGCGCCTCGGACGCCTCGGACGCCTCCGGCGCCTCCGGCGCCTCGGATGCTTCGGATGCCTCGGACAGGTCTGGCCGGTCTGACCTGTCTGGCAGATCCGACCGGTTTACGGTCTCGGACATGACGGCCGTCCTCCCTTCCGTACGGCGGCGGGTGCGCTGTCCTGTGTGACTCATGACCTTGCGGGTACCCGCCGCTGAAGCAATACCCGGCTATCCGGGAGGAAGTCATGCAACTCGCTCATCTCGCACCGCTCTATGAGCGCTCTGGCCCGTGGGCCAGCGTCCATCTCGAC
This sequence comes from Streptomyces sp. NPDC052236, assembly GCF_044548015.1. Classification (NCBI taxonomy): domain Bacteria; kingdom Bacillati; phylum Actinomycetota; class Actinomycetes; order Kitasatosporales; family Streptomycetaceae; genus Streptomyces; species Streptomyces sp. NPDC052236. The sequence goes on from NZ_JBIUBL010000026.1 coordinate 94,499, forward strand.
ACCATGTGGACCGATGAGTCCACCCCCGCCCGCCGGGAGCTCCAGGCCAAGGAGGCGTGCCGTGAACTGCTCCGGCAGGGAGCGGACGAGGCAACCGCCCGTGCGGTGCTCGATGCGTTGACCGACCGGCCCCATGAGCCGGGAGAACTCGGGCGCGCGGTTTTCGCCGCAGGTGGGGAAGTCGTCCTCGATCCGCCGCTCGCCACCCGTCCCATCGCGCCCTCCGAGGTGTCCTGGGCGGCGCTGCCACACGTCGCCCCGCTGCTGGACCTCGCCGTGCAGGAACCCGTCTGCCTGGTCGCGTACATCGATCGCGCGGGTGCGGACCTGGAACTCCGCAGTCCGGTGTCCAGCCACCCCGCCGCCACCGGCCTGGCCGAGGGCGACACCTGGCCGCTGCACCGCACTCCGAGCGCCGACTGGTCCGCGAGCCACTTCGAACGGAGCGTCGAGGAGACCTGGGAGCACAACGCCGCCGAGATCGCCAACGCGATCGCCGCACGCCAGGAAGCGGACGGCGCCGACCTGATCATTCTCGCCGGGGACCGCCGCGAACGGCGTGCCGTCCACAACCGGCTGCCCGTCACGCTGCGCCCGCTCGTCGTCGAGACCGACTTCGGCGGCCGGGCCGAGGGTGTGGACAAGCGGCTGCTGGACGAGGATGTGGAGCGCGCCCGCAGAGATCATCTCAAGCGCCGCGCCGAGGAGGAGCTCGACCGTTTCCGGGCTTCCCGGGGCGCGAGGACGGCCGAGGGTGTCCCCGCCGTGGTGGAGGCGGCGCGCGAGCACCGGATCGCGGAACTGTTCATACGGCCCGAGGGGGCCGACGCCCACCGCCAGGTGTGGGTGGGCGACGACCCCGACCAGCTGGCCGTACGCCGGTCGGAAATCCAGTACCTCGGCGAACGGCAGCCCTTGCCCGCGCCCGCCGACGACGCGCTGCTCCGCTCGGCGGTCGTCACCGGCGCCGACGTGCTGCGCGTGCCGCCCCGCGAGCCGGACGACGTCCCGGCCGGCGGGATCGGAGCGCTGCTGCGGTGGCCGTACGACGACAAGGAACGGGAGCGGGACCGCGAACCGGAGGGCGCCACATGACCTCGTACGGATACTTCCTGTCCTGCGAGGAGTCCGGTCCCGTCGAGCTGCTGACACAGGCCAGGCTGGCGGAGCAGGCCGGGTTCGATGTGCTTGCCATCTCCGACCACTACCACCCCTGGAACGACGAGCAGGGCCAGAGCCCTTTCGTCTGGTCGATGATCGGCGCGCTGTCCCAAGTCTGCTCGCTGCCCGTCACCACGCTCGTGACATGTCCTACGGTGCGGATGCATCCGGCGCTCAACGCGCAGGCGGCGGCGACCTCGGGGGTGCTGACCGAAGGCCGGTTCCGGTTCGGCGTCGGCACCGGTGAGGCACTCAATGAGCATGTACTCGGTGATGCCTGGCCCGACGCCGCTGAGCGGATGGAGATGCTGGAAGAGGCCGTTCAGGTCATCCGGCACCTCTTCAGCGGCAAGCAGATCACCCACCGGGGCAAGCACTACACGGTGCAGAACGCCCGCCTTTACACGCTTCCCGAGGAGCCGCCGCCCCTCTACATCTCGGGCTTCGGTCCGCAGGCCGCCGCGCTGGCGGGCCGTATCGGCGACGGATTCATCACGATGGGCCCCGACGAGGACCTGGTGGGGCAGTTCCGCAGGGCCGGGGGCGGCCAGAAGCCGGTCATCGGCGGGCTGAAGGTCTGCTGGGGCACCGACAGGGAGCGCGCGGTCAAGACTGTGCACCGGCTCTGGCCGAACGCGCAGCTGCCGGGCGAACTGGGCCAGGTCCTGCCGACCCCGGCCCACTTCGAGCAGGCCTCCGAACTGGTCACCGAGGACATGGTGCGCTCCTCCGTGGTCTGCGGCGATGACGTGCAGGAGCACGCGCAGGCCGTCCGCGCCTACGCGGAGGCCGGTTTCGCCGAGGTGTACGTCAACCAGATCGGACCGGATCAGCACGGTTTCTTCGACTTCTACCGCACCGATGTCCTGCCCCGGCTCCGGGCGGAAGCCTGAGCGCATGGCACGCAGAGAACTACGCGGAAAGCCACGCATAGAGCACAGCATTACGGGCACTCCCCCGAAAGAGTGGCCCCATCGCGCGGAACGAGAGGTGGTACGTCGTGGCTGGGCGTGCCGACGGGCTGCGGGGGCGCCTCGGGGTCGCGGTGCGGCCGATGCCGGCTGAGGAATCGCTGGTATGACCCTCGCCGGTGAGCTGGAGCACGACTCGGCCCAGGCGTTGCGCGAAGTGCTCGCCGACACCCTGCTGTCACGGACGGCCAGGGTCCTGGTGGACTGCGCGGACCTGCGGTTCTGTGACTCCAGCGGGCTCAACGCGCGCCCGTGGCCCATATGTTCCACATCACCGGCGCGGGCGCGGTCTTTCACGTCTACGGAAGCGTCGATGAGGCCCTGGCAGACAGCCCGCGTAAGTCCGCGTAAGTCCGCGTAAGTAGAGGATCAGAGGATGCAGAGGAGGAGGTCGTGAGTGACGTCCTCCCGTCGCAGGGGCAGACCCGTCGGCTCGCCCTGTTCGGCACCGAGGGTGTGGTGGGGCGTTGTCGCGATTTCTGCAGAGCGGCCCTGACCGACTGGAGGTGGCTGCCCGCCGCGGACGAGGAGCAGCAGGCGGCCGTCGATGATGTCCTGCTGCTGGTGTCCGAGATCGTCACCAACGCCTGCCTGCACACCCAAGGGCCTCAGGAGCTGGCGTTGACCTGCACCTCGAACCGGCTGCGCATCGAAGTCACCGACGGCAGTCCCGTACCGCCGCGGCCCCGGCCGTCCGCCGCGACGGTGCCTGGTGGCCACGGCCTGATCGTCCTGCGGCGGCTCGCCCGGCGGTGGGGGTCCGTACCTCGGGGAACCGGGAAGACGGTGTGGGCGGAGGTGGCGGCGCCGCAGCGGTCTCCGGACGCCCCGGACCCTCCTGGGTGGAGGCCTTAGCGCCTTCCGGACCGTGAGGAGCTTCAGCGCCTTCAGCCCCTTCCTCCTCGGATCCCGGGACGCCGTCCTCCGTGAGCAGCGCTTCCCGCAGGACCCTCAGGGCCCGTGCCAGCAGCCGCGACACATGCATCTGGGAGATGCCGAGCTGCTGGCCGATCTCCTTCTGCGTGAGCTCCTCGACAAACCGCAGCGAAAGGATCACGCGGTCGCGCTCGGGCAGCGCGGCGATCAACGGCTTCAGCGCGACGACGCACTCCAGCGTGTCGAAGGCCCGGTCCTCCTCCGCGAGGCACCGCTGAGCCGGACTCGGAACCACGTCCTCCTCGAATGCCGCGTCGAGTGAACGCGCGCTGTAGCCGTTGGCCGCCTGCCGCCCCTCCCGTACCGTCCCTTCGTCGACGCCCAGGTGGGCGGCGAGCTCCGCCGAGGTCGGCGCGCGCCCCAGCCGCTGCTCCAGTACGTCGGAGGCCCTGGCGATGTCGATGCGGAGCTCCTGGAGCCTGCGCGGCACCCGTACCGCCCAGCCGGAGTCGCGGAAGAAGCGCTTGATCTCGCCGTGGATGGTGGGAAGCGCGAAGGAGGTGAACTCCACCTCGCGCTCGACGTCGAAGCGGTTGATGGCCTTGATCAGGCCTATCGTGCCGACCTGGAGGATGTCCTCCATGGACTGTTTCCGGTTGGCGAACCGGGTGGCGGCGAATTTGACCAGGCTGAGATTGAGTTCGACCAGCGTATTGCGCACATACGCGTACTCCGGTGTGCCCTCTTCCAGCGTCGCCAGCCTGATGAACAGGGATACGGAAAGGGCCCGCGCGTCCATGGTGCCTATGGTCCGTGGGTCCGGGATCTCGGGGAGATCGGACAGTGCCGCGGGCGGGCGCTGAGCAGGTGCGAGGGACCCGGCGGGCGCGGCGGTGGGGGCGGTAGCGGTATCACCGGGGCGGGGGCGGCTGGACATGAGGCTCCTTCGACGGGCTGGAGGACCGTCGCATGAGTTTCTCGACGGTTGCTTCCCCGAATGAGGTGTTTTGTTGCCTTATCATTCTCGTCCTTCTGCGCCGGTCTGCGCTTGTCTGCGCCGGTCTGTTCCCGTCAGATCCCGTCAGATCCCATCAGGACGCATCAGACGACACGGACGACGACCAGGCTGGTGTCGTCGTCCGTGTCGCCCGTGAGGTCGCTCAGCAGCCGGTCCGCCTGCTCGTCCAGTCCGCCGCCGGGTCCCGGTCCCAGTCGCTCGGCCGCGCGCCGCAGCGCCGCCAGGCTCTCGTCCAGCCCCGCATGACGCCGCTCGATGAGCCCGTCGGTGTACAGCAGCAGCGTGTCGCCGGGACGCAGCCGCGTCATGGTCTCCTCGTAGACGGCCTGCGGCTCCGCCCCGAGCAGGATGTTGTGCGGCGGATCGAGGAGCCGGGCCCGCCCGTCGCGGAGCAGCAGCGGCGGCAGATGGCCCGCGTTCGCCCAGCGGATGGACCGGTCCACCGGGTCGTACAGGCCGCACACCGCTGTCGCGGTGGGGCAGCTGTCCGTGTGCAGCGTCAGCTCGTTGAGCCATTCCATGAGGCGGCCGGGGGAGTTGCCGGTGAAGGCCAGCCCGTGCAGCGCGTTGCGCAGGGCCACCATGCTCGTCGCCGACTCGATGCCATGGCCCGCGATGTCGCCGACCGCCAGCAGTACGCGGCCGTCGGGCAGCGGCAGTACGTCGTGCCAGTCGCCGCCGACGCGGTACTCCTCGGCCGCCGGGCGGTACCTGGCCGCGACCTGGAGTCCGGGCAGCGCCTCCAGCGCGGGCATCTCGGGCACGATCGCCTGCTGGAGCTGGAGTACAACCTGGTGGCGGAGCGTGGACTGCGCCTGCGCCGCGGTCAGCTGGTCGAACGCGGCGGTGAGCGCGAGCTCGGTGCGGTACTGCGCGGAGACGTCCTGGTAGATGCCGGTGAGCCCGGTCAGGACGCCGCCCGTCAGCAGTGGCTCGGCCGCGATGCGCACATGCCGCAGCCCGCCGTCGTCCCGTACGGTCCGTGCGACGGTCTGCGCGCCCACCCGGCGCTCGGTCAGGTCTGTGAGCAGCTCCGTCAGCCGGCCCGCCTCGTCCGGGTGCAGCCTCGGCCCCAGCTCCCGCAGCGGCACCGGCGGCACTCCGGGGGCCAGACCGAAGATCGTGTACGCCTCGCCCGACCAGCGGGATTCGCCGCTGACCAGGTCGTCCTCGAAGAACGCCAGGTTCTCCAGCCGCTCAAGGACGCGCACCACCGCCAGCGCCGGGTGTGTGGCCCCGTGCCACAGCACGACGGCACGGTCCGGCCCGACCGGCAGCACCCGTACATCGAGCAGCGGCTGCGGCGGCTGCGGCGGCTCGGGACCCCCGGGATGGAGCGCCACCGGAAGCCGGGCCGCGCGCCGAGGGGCCGCGCCCGACCGCGCGCTCTCCACCAGACGTACGAGATCGGCGTGGACGGCCGGGAACACCTGGGCCAGCGGGCGGCCCACCGGTCCGTGCAGCCCGCCGGAGGAGCTCAGCGCCGCCTGATTGAGGTGCTCGACATGGAGCGCGGACGACTTCGGGTCCACGCACAGCACCATGGCCGGATGCGCCAGCAGGTCAAGCAGCGGGCCGAGCAGCGGGGGCTCGGCTGAGCCCGCGGGCACCGCCTCGATGAGCCGGGCGGCCGTGTCCATCAGGCCCGTGAGCGTACGGCGTACCGCCTCGCAGAAGCCGATCGGCCCGGGCCAGGCGACCAGGGCCACCCCGCAGAGCCTGCCGTGGACGCGCAGGGGCAGGACGGCCCGGGCGGTGTCCACCGCGGGCCCCGGCAGCCGCTCGCCCGGCGGCGGCCCGGCCGGGAGCCACTCGGGCGAGGCACGCTCCAGCACCCGGTGGAGCGTGCCCGCGGTCTCGGGTGGGACCCACCGCCAGTGCGAGGCCTCCAGGGCGGTGGCGCCCGCCTGCCCGGCGAGCTGGAGGCAGTCGGTCGGGGTGCGCCGCCACAGCCACAGGGCCTGTGCGCCGAGGGGGCTCAGGCCGGTGTTCAGCAGCGCCTGGGTGACGTCGCCGATGGTGTCGCCGGTCTCGGCCGCCGACTCCGCCATGCGGGCCCGCCGCAGGTCAGCCGCGGTGTCCGGCCTGTCTCGCGGCGGTGGATGCTCCGGCGGGTGCCGTGCCGCTGTCCCGGCGGCGGCGTTGACGAGGTCGGCCGCCAGCTCCTCGGGGGAGACGCCCGCGGACACGGCGAGGCGGGCCAGGTGTTCCGCTGCCTCCGCGGGCGGTGCCGACAGCTCGGCCATCAGCGTTCCGGCCGCCAGATCCAGCAGGTGGCGGCGGGCGAGGTCGACGCGCAGGGCCGTGACTTCGGCGGTGAGTTCCGTGACCGCCGCAGAGAGGTCGCTCTCCTCGGGAGGGGGATCCGGGAGTGGCGTCTGTTCGGTCCTGGTCATGACTTCTCCAACGTGAGGAGGCCATGCGATCGCGAACCGGAGTCTACCCCTGCAAACCGGGCACGGCAGCGGTCGCCTTGCCCCTACGCCCGGGTCAGACGGGTCAGACGGGTCAGACGGGTCTGGCGGGTCAGGCGGGTCAGGCGGGTCAGGTGGTGTCAGGCGTGTCAGGCGTGTGGGCGGACCCGTGAGCGGGTCCAGTCGAGCAAGCCGGTCGCGCTCCATGTGTTGATCACCAGCTCGGCGGGCACGTCGCAGGCTTCCGCCCGGGCGCAGCCGTGGATCTGCCAGTCCAGCTGCCCCGGCGCGTGCGCGTCCGTGTCGATGGCGAAGAAGGTTCCCGCGGCCACCGCGAGACGGAGCAGCCGCAGTGGCGGATCCAGCCGCTCCGGTCTGCTGTTGATCTCCACGGCCGTGCCATGAGCGGCGCAGGCCCCGAAGACCTCCTCGGCGTCGAACTGCGACTCGGGACGCCCCTTGCCGGTGATGAGACGTCCTGTGCAGTGGCCGAGCACATCGGTCAGGGGATTCTGTACGGCCTTGACCAGGCGTCGCGTCATGGCGGCGGACTTCATACGCAGCTCGGAGTGGGCCGAGGCGACCACGAGGTCCAGCTGATCGAGGAGCTCCGGTTCCTGGTCGAGCGAACCGTCCGACAGGATGTCGCACTCGATGCCGGTCAGCAGCCGGAACGGGGACCACTGCTGGTTCAGCTCCGCCACGACCTCCAGCTGCTCGCGAAGCCGCTCGGCGGACAGCCCGCGGGCGACGGTCAGGCGCGGGGAATGGTCGGTGAGCACGGCCCACTCGTGCCCGACAGCGATCGCCTGGCGCCCCATGGCCTCGATCGGGCTTCCGCCGTCCGACCAGTCCGAATGCAGGTGACAGTCGCCGCGTAGCAGCGCCCGCAGCCGCGTACCGCCCTCGGTCGGCGAGACGACCGCTTCGCCTTCCAGCCGCTGAAGGTACTGCGGTACGTCTCCGGCCAGGGCTTCGCGTACCACGGTCGCCGTCTTCGGGCCGATGCCTCGCACAGCCACCAGCGAACCCGCCCCCGCACGCTCGGCGATCTCCTCGTCGGACATCTGCCTCAGGGCCTCGGCGGCGGACCGGAAGGCACGCGCCCGGTAGCTCTCCGCGCCTGCGCGCTCCAGCAGAAACGCGATCCGTTCCAGTGCCGCGACGGGCTGCATCTCATCCCTCCGCACTGTGGGGTGTCACCGCGGGGCTCCTTCCACTCTTGCCCGAGGGGGAGACGACGGCACTCCGGGCGCTCTTCACGCCCGCTTTCACGTTTACGGACGGCCAACTGTGTTACCCGCTAGGGGAAGACACCGGAAAACACGACGGAGAACAACAGCGAAGAAGGAACCGGACTGTGGCTGACAAGCCGAGGCCGATGGAGGTGCAGCGCCAGGCGCGTGCACAGCTGGCGGAGCTTACCGGCGTGAGCCCTGAATCCGTCTCGCTGTTCGAGCAGACGGACGACGGCTGGCGGCTGGAGATCGAGGTGCTCGAACTGAGCCGGATCCCGGACACGATGAGCCTGCTCGCGAGTTATGAGGTGACGCTTGACTCGCAGGGCGAGCTGACCGGCTACCGGCGAATCCGTCGCTATGTGCGCGGCAGGGCGGACCAAGGCGGCCCGGTCGGCCCGCGTCCGGCATAAGCCCGATAAACGAGGCTGCATACACAGAGGCTGCATACACAAAGGAGGCTGGCGAGGATGACCGTCGCACCGGTAACGCAAGCCGGGGGAACAAGCGGTCTGTACGACGTTCTGGAACTGGTCCTGGATCGTGGGCTGGTCATTGACGCGTTTGTGCGGGTTTCCCTTGTAGGCATTGAGATTCTCAAGATCGACGTTCGCGTTGTGGTCGCCAGTGTCGACACGTACTTGCGTTTCGCGGAGGCATGCAACCGTCTCGACCTGGAGGCAGGGCCGCGCAAGCCCGCCGGCCTGCCCGACATGGTCGGAGAGCTCACCGAGTCCGGTTCCCGCGGCAAGGCGAAGGGAGCGCTCTCCGGCGCCGCGCAGACGATCGCCGACGCGTTCCAGCAGGCCCGTGAGGAGGGACAGGCCGAACCGGTCGAATCCGGGCGAGGCAAGCGCACCGCATCGCGGAGCAGGCAGGAGGAGTCGGAGTGACTACGTATGTCTACGGCATCGCCAAGAGCTCGCACCCCGACCTTCCGGAGCGGAGCGGGGGCGTCGGCGATCCGCCGAGGCCCGTGCGAACGCTGCGGCATGGCCGGCTGATGGCGGTGGTCAGCGAGGCGCCCCAAGAGCTCAAGCCCAAGCGGCGCGACCTGATCGCGCACGAGGCGGTCCTGCGGCTGGCCGGGGAGAAGGGCACTGTGCTGCCTCTGCGGTTCGGCAGCGTCTCACCGGACGAGGAGACGCTGACGGGCGTGCTCACGGAGCGCGAGGACCACTACCTGGAGCGGCTGGAGGCGCTGGAGGGGAAGGCCGAGTACAACGTAAAGGCATCGCACGAGGAAGAGGCCGTCCTGCACCAGGTGCTCTCGGACAACCCCGAGCTGCGGGCCATGGCCGAGGCCAACAAGGCCGCGGGCGGTGGCTCGTACGACCAGAAGGTGCAGTTCGGCCAGCAGCTCGCGAACGCCGTGAAGGCGCGCGAGGCGGAGGACGCCGACCTGGTGAGGGCGGCGCTCGATGGAATGGCCGAGGAGATCAGCCCCGGTCCAGAATCCACCGGCTGGCTGACGAACCTCTCCTTCCTGGTGAAGCGCGACCGCAGCGACGATTTCCTGGCCGCGGTCGAGAAGCTGCGCCAGGAACGGTCCCATCTTGTGCTGACCGTCACCGGCCCAATTCCGCCGTACAGCTTTGTGGAGTGAGACCAATGGGCCTGCTGGGAGAGCTGCTGCTGCTGCCCGTCGCTCCGGTGCGCGGCACCCTGTGGGTGCTCCAGCAGGTGGTGAATGACGCAGAGCGGCAGTACTACGACCCGTCGGTCATCCAGCGCGAGCTTGCCCGGCTCGTCAAGCGGTTGGAGGCGGGCGAGATCGGCGAAGACGAATTCGACCGGCTTGAGGACGAGCTCCTCGACCGGCTGCAGCATGCGCAGCAGATGCGGGACAGAGGGCAGGCGGCACGATGAACAACCGGCTGGCCATGGGCCTCGCCGTGGGCGCGGGTTATGTGCTCGGGCGAACGAAGAAGGCAAAGCTCGCCTTTGCCATAGGAACGGCGGTGGCGGGCAGACGCCTGCCGCTGAGGCGTGAGGCTCTCGGTGAGTTGGTCACCGAGCAGCTGCGGAACAATCCGGAGATCAAGGAGGTGACCGACCAGCTGCGCGAGGATCTTCGCGGGGTCGGCAAGGCCGCTACCGAAAGTCTTGTGAACCGGCAGATCGACGGGATCGCCGACCGGCTGCACCAGCGGACGCTGAACGTACAGGAGCGGTTGAAGACCATCGAAAAGGGGGGCGAGGACGGTGGCTGAGAAGCTGCGTCCGCTGAGCGCGGACAACCCCGCGACGCAGCATTTGAAGGCGGAGCTGCAGAACTATCTCGCCGCGCAGACCGAGCGGATGCTGGTAGGAGTGGGGCACGGCCTGGGGCAGGCCACGATCAAGCTCACCGATGTCGCGGAGGGCCGAAGCCCCGGCTTCGCCCGACTGGCTCTGGAAGGCGGACGCAAGGCACTCGAGGGCAAGGGCCCACTCCGCAGCGCGGTCGAGATCGGCGCCTCGCGGGCCAAGGAGAACATCACACACGCGGTCAAGGACCTCGGCCGGAAGCGCAAGAAGGCCGCCGGCGGAAAAAAGCCGGTCGTCATCATGGAGAACGTCGATATCGGCGCCCCGGCGCGGCAGGTGCACGACGAGTGGAACCGGTTCCAGGAGGTCTCCAGCGCCAGAGGGCACACGCAGGCAGTGATCACCTTCCACACGCTGGACGACAACCTGACCCGGGTGCTGCTGGTCATGGAGTACTACCCCAAAGGGTTCGGCGAGAAGGCCTCGAACATCTGGCGGGCCCAGGGCCGGCGGGCCCGCCGCGACCTCAGGAACTTCGCACGGCAGCTCGCGATGAGCGGTGCGGCCGCGGAGGGCCTGCGCGGTGAGATCCGGGACGGCGAAGTAGTGCGCGCCGAGATCACCGAAGGTAAGAAGGACAGGAAGGGAAAGAAAGACAAAGAAAGCAAAGACAGTAACGAGAAAAATAACGAGAAGAATCAGGACGACACGGACTCGCCCGAGGGGCGTGAGGACGTCCAGTCCGAAAGCCGCGGCCCCCAATGACCACACCGAGCAGGCTTCCGAGCCCCTACGACTCGGGAGGCGGTTCGAATCTCGCCGACATCCTTGAGCGCGTGCTCGACAAGGGCATCGTCATCGCCGGAGACATTCGCATAAACCTCCTCGACATTGAACTCCTGACGATCAAACTCAGGCTGATCGTCGCCTCCGTCGACAAGGCAAAGGAGATGGGAATCGACTGGTGGGAGAGCGACCCCTCCCTCTCCACTGGCGCCCGCCACCGCGAACTGAGCGAGGAGAACGAGAATCTGCGCCGCCGCCTCGCCGAACTGGAAGCGGCCCCCGAAGCCACGAAGGAGCGCAGGGATCCCGGATGAACCAGTTGCGCTACGTCTACGCGGTGACCCGCCCCTTCGAGGGAACGCTCCCGGAAGAGCTCCACGGCGTCGCCGGTGAGCCTCCGCGGCTGCTGAGCCACGGAGATCTGGTCGCCGTCGTGTCCCCGGTGCCCGCCGACGACTTCGAGGAAGCCCCGCTACGGGCCCGCCTCGAAGACCTCGACTGGCTGGCCGCGACCGCCCGCGCCCACCAGGACGTGGTCGCGGCGCTCACCGAGGTCACCTGCCCGGTGCCGCTCCGGCTCGCCACGGTCTGCCGGGACGACGACGGGGTGCGCCGACTGCTCGAAACCGGGCACGACCGGTTCGTACGCACCCTGGAGCGGCTCGACGGGCGGGTCGAATGGGGCGTGAAGGTGTACGCGGAGACACCCGCCCGGCAGCCGGAAAGCCCCGCGCCCGCCCCGGCCCCGGCTGCCGCACCCGCACCGCAGGACCACTCCGGAGCCCCGCCCGCACCGACCGGCCGCGACTATCTGCGCCGGCGTCTGCGCGAACGGCACTCCCGCGAAGGAAACCTGGAGTTCGCCGACGCCGTGTCGCGCCGGCTGCACGAGGAACTGTCCCGGCACGCCGAAGCCGCGATGCTGCACCGCCCGCAGCAGGCCCAGCTCTCCCACGCTTCCGGCCAGAACATCCTCAACGCCGCCTACCTCGTCCCGCGCGAGGACAGCGCGGCCTTTGTCGAGCGCCTGGACCGCCTCCGCCCCGACCGGCCGGGCTTGCGCGTCGAACTGACCGGCCCATGGGCCCCGTACTCCTTCGCGGGCGAGGAAGGCGACCGGTGAACCATGAGCGCTGCTGAACCCGTGCCTGCCGCCGACCCGGCTCCACTGACTCCACTGGCTCAGCGCCAGGTCGCGCTGGTGGATCTGCTCGACCGGCTGCTCGCGGGCGGCGTGGTGATCACCGGGAACCTCACCCTGCGGATAGCCGACGTCGATCTCGTACGGATCGACCTCAACGCCCTCATCAGCTCGGTCAACGCGCAGGTCCCGTCCCCCTTCCAGTCCCCCTTCACACCCCCGGGGAGGGAGCCCACGTGAGCCTCCCGCGCAGGCTCGACCTGGATCCCGACACCGTGGAACGCGACCTCGCCAAACTCGTCCTGACGGTGGTGGAACTGCTGCGCCAGCTCATGGAGCGCCAGGCGCTGCGCCGTGTGGAGGACGGAGACCTGAGCGAGGACCAGGAGGAGCGGATCGGACTGACCCTGATGCTGCTCGAAGACCGTATGGAGGTACTGCGGGACACCTTCGGGCTCACTCCCGAAGACCTCAACCTCGATCTCGGGCCGCTGGGTCCGCTGCTCCCACCTGCGTCTTCCCCACCGGACAGACTCCGTGACGACGGCTCGTAACCGTGCGTGATCATCCGGATGGCGGATACGGCGGTTACACCTCAGAATGGGTGATGGCCCGACTGCCTCTGCCTGCAGGTGGTCCCACACTCCGGGAGGGCACGGATGTTGATGCCTGACGCTGCTGTGATCGCCGGACTGATGGCCCGCTACCGGGCACAGGAGAATCTCGTCCTGTGCGCCCCGCACGACGCGACGGCACGGAGTCGTTTCGAGGACACCGCGTACACATTGTGTGTGCTGATGGGCGAGCGCACCGCCCGTGAAGCGATGATCGCGGCGGAACGCTACCTCGGTCGCGCCCGGCCGGCCGGGCAGCGTGCCGAGGGCCGGTCGGGCCGGTCCGCTTCCGGTCGGCGCTGACACGTGCCGCAGATCCCGCTGGCCGAATTCGTCAAGCGGCACCGGGATCCCGTCGTCGTCCAGACCGTACGGTCGACGGCGGCTGCCACCATCTCGTACGCGGTCGCCCTGCGGCTGAGCAGCGAACCCGCCCCGCTGACCGCGCCCCTCACCGCCCTGCTCGTCGTGCAGGTCACCCTGTACGCCACGCTCACCACGAGCATCCGCCGGGTGAACTCCGTCGTCGTCGGTGTGCTGATCGCCATCGGCTTCAGCGCCCTCGTCGGTCTGATGTGGTGGAGCCTGGGCCTGATCATCCTGGCGTCGCTGATCATCGGCCGCTTCGTGCGCGTCAGCGAGTTCGTACCCGAAGTCGCGATCAGCGCGATGCTCGTACTCGGGGTGACCCAGGTCGGGGGCGCGGCCTGGGACCGGGTGCTGGAGACCCTGATCGGCGCGGTGGTGGGGCTCTTGTTCAACTTCCTGCTCGCGCCGCCGGTCTGGGTCGGCACCGCGGGGCAGTCCCTCCAGGACCTGTCCCGGCGCATGCGTCGGCTGCTCCTGCATATCGGCGAGGAACTGAGCGGCCCCACTCCCGTCGAACGCGCCGCCGCCCGGCTGCACGAAGCGCGCCGGCTCGACCACGACATCGCGGATGTGGACGCGGCGCTGCGCCAGGCGGAGGACAGCGTCCGGTTCAACCCGCGCGTGAAGGAGGGGCTGCTCCAGCGGGTCGTGCTGCGTACCGGGCTCGACACCCTGGAGATCTGCGCGGTGGTGCTGCGGGTGCTGGCGCGGACCCTGACCGACCTCGCCAAGGAACGCAGAGACGAAGCCCTGTTCCCGCAGGATCAGGGCGTCGCCATCGAGGAACTGCTCGCGCATGTGGCGGACAGCATGGTGAGCTTCGCGGTACTGGTCACCACGCAGACACCCGAGAGCGCCGAGGCGGCGGAATCCCGGCTGGCCGGGGAACTCGGCGCGGCCTGTGCGAGCCGCGAGAAAGTGGCGGAGCTGCTGCTCCAGGGCATTCAGAACGACCCCCGCCAGTGGCAGCTGCAAGGGGCGCTGCTCACGGAGATCGACCGGATGCTGGACGAGCTGGATACGGAGCACCGCTCCCGGCGTCTGATGGAGGAGCTGGACCGGTGCGCGCGCGAGCAGCATGAACGCCACCCGCAGCTGGCGGCCATGCGCCAATGGGCACGCGGCAAGCGCCAATGGCTACGCGGGCTACGCGAAAAGCGCGCCGCTTCCTGAACTGAAACCCATACGCCGCTTCCTGAACCCCTACAGGGGCGGCCTACAGGGGCGGCGCGAGGCGCGGCAGCTCCTTTTCGAGACCCTGCCCCTTGTCACGTACGACCTCTGCCGCGACCTCCGCGAGCTTGCGGTTCGAGCGCTGCGAGATGTGCCGGAGCACGGCGAACGCCTCGGCGGCGCCGCAGCCCATGACATGCATCAGAATGCCGCTGGCCTGATCGATGACCGCCCGTGAGCGCAGCGCGGTCTCCAGCTGGTCTACTTCGGCGAGCGCGGCGCGGTAGTAGTGATCGCGTACCAACCCTTTCGTGAAGTGTTCGCCGAGGATGTAGACGGGGTGGTGCGACACCTGCGGGAACGCGCCGGGCTGAAAGCTGTACAGGCTGAGCGTCACTTCGAGTTCGGTGTGGTCGAACGGCATCGTCACGCTCGACCGAATGCCTGAATCGAGGGCCATGGCACGGTAGCGGGGCCAGCGGTCCTCGGTGAGGAGGTCTTGGGCGCCCACCGGCTCGCCCGTGTCCAGCGCGCTCGGCGTCGGGCCCTCGCCCGAAGCCATTTCCACCGAGAGCAGCGCGGTCAGGTCGGGATGCGTGGCCGTCGCGCGGCGGTCCGAGCCGCCGGTGGCGAGAGTCGCTACGGCGCCGCAGCACGCGTCCGCGCAGTGCATCGCCTGCTCGGTCAGTTTTGACAGCTCACGGGTGGTCGCGGCCAGATCGGCTGCGAACTCCGGGGCGGGCACCATGCGGGTTCCTCCCTTCTCGGCTTCTGCGGTGCGGCTTCCCGCCCTGTTTGCCGGGAAACTCCATCCGCACATGGATGTCCTCCCTCGATGCCCGTCAGGGTGTCAGGGGTGACAGATGGGGTACGCGCTCAGTCCCAGGGATGAGGAGGGAGATATGCAGCGAGGCAGCGACCGGCTCAGTGTTCGCAAGGACGACGAGATGAAGCATGAACTCCAGGGTCTGCTCCGCTCGGGGCATCCGACCCGGGTCGAGGAGTGGCATGATCCCGAGCCCTTGGCGGACGACGATCCGGCCATCGCCGCGGGTCCTGTACCCACGCTCGGCTCCCTCGGACCCGAGGACGAGCTGGGGGTCGAACTCGCCCGGCATCTGGGCCGTACGATCTTCCCCGCCACGGCACAGCAACTGTTGCGGGCCCTGAACGATCGCCACGCCCCCGCTCGGCTGATCGACCTGGTCAGCGAACTGCCGCCGAAAGAGTCGTATCGCAGCGCGCACGACGTGGTCAGGGCCGCGTCCCGGCAGGAATAGCCCCTTCGCGCGGGGGTACTCCGGGCAGCCACGAATGACGCTTTGAGCGAATTCGAAAGGCTGACTGCGATGGCACAGCTCGTGAAGGACGTCATGACGCCCGGTGTCGCGGCCGTGAGGCCGGACGCCTCACTCGTGGAAGCGGCCCAGCTGATGCGCGCCCAGGACATCGGCGGCGTTCTGGTGGCTTCCGACAGCGAACTGATCGGGGTGCTGACCGACCGGGACATCACCACGCGAGCTGTCGCCGAAGGCGTGGATCCGCTTGCCGTCAGTGTGGAGTCGGTCTGCACCCCCACCCCCGTGTCCATCGGCCCCGACGATCCCGTGTCCACGGCGGTGTCACTGATGCGGCTCCACGCGGTTCGGCGGCTTCCGGTGGTCGACGGCGTGCGGCCGGTCGGCATGGTGAGCCTCGGCGACCTCGCCACGACCCAGGACACGACCCAGGATTCGGCGTCCGCCCTGGGAGACATTGGCAGGGCGGAGCCGAATCGCTGAGCGGGCCGGCCAGGTCGGTTGTTCTCGGCGGTCAGTTCTCGGCTTGGAACATCCACAGAGCCTTCTCGAGCGAAGCCGTGATCTGGATCATCAGATCCTGGGTCACGAGGTCGGACCCTTCCGTGGTCGCGATCCGCTCGCGCAGCCGGGAGACCGCCGTCGCCAAGGCCTCGACCATCAGCCTCACCACATCGGCGTCCTGCAGCCAGCCCTCCTTGGGGCCGGTCACTCCGCACGTGGCGGCGATGGTCTCGGCGCGGCCGTCCGGGGAGACCCCGAGTGCCGCCGCACGCTCCGCGACAGTGTCGGAGAAGGAGCGTGCCGTGGCAACCACCTCGTCCAGCTGGAGGTGGATGGAGCGGAAGCGCGGGCCCACGATGTTCCAGTGGGCCTGCTTCGCGATCAGCGAGAGCCCGAGCAGATCCACGAGGGTGTCCTGCAACGCGTCTCCGGTGACCTGGCGTGCGAGATCAGGAAGGGTGCTCTTCACCGTAGTCATACCGCACTTCTCCTTGAGCGCCGTGGTGTCTTCGTGCGTACTGGTTGACTCCGGGTACCCGGAGTCCCCTGCACGCGAACCTGCCGCGTGTTGCGGTTGTGGGTGGTGGGGGTCAGTCTGGTGGGTGACTGAGAAGCGACATGTGCTCACTCTTCGTGCTCGGGGGTCGTGGAGGCGAAGAGCTGAAGCCGTCGCGGTGAGGAGCCACGGTCATGAATGTCCAGGCCGCCTGCCGCTACACCCTGGAAGTGCAGGCATCCCCCGAGCGGATTCCTCAGATCCGGCGCATTCTCGCGGCGCATCTTCGCTACTGGAACCTTGAGGCCCACGTCACCCCGGTCTGCCGCGCGGTCGATGAGCTGGTCGGCAATGTGGTCGCCCACGTGGAGGGGGACAGAACCTGCGTGGTCGAACTGCGCTGGACCGGCCGCCACGTCATCGCGTCCGTCGCGGACAAGGACCGCCGCCTGCCCCGGGTCACCAGCTCCGCCCCCGCACGGGGCGGTCTCGCCGCGGTCGCGGCCCTCAGCGACAGCTGGGGCACCTGCGCCACCGACACCGGCAAGGTCATCTGGTTCAGCCGCCGCGTCAAGGCCGCACAGCGCGTCCTGACCACCACACCCGCACCCACCCTCACCCTCCCCGAACTCCAACCCCTGCCCCAGCCTTCCCTTCTCGGGCTTCTCGGGACGCGGTAAGGCTCTATACCGCCTCCGTACGGGTGGTGACGTTGAACAGGCACCCCTCGGCGTCGTGCAGCGTCACCTCCGGCCCCCGCGGCGTCGAGCGCCGCGTGACGACGGAGCCGCCGTGGTGGAGTGCCGCCTGGACAGTGGCCTCCACATCGGTGACAGGGAAGTGGACATGCCAGCGAGGCTGGATCATCGGTTCCGGTGCCGCCTCCGCCGCGCCGGAGCTGAGACGGGCGACGACATGCCCCTCCTGGCGCAGCACGACTTCGTCCTCCTCGTAGTCGACCTGGCAGCAACCCGCGCGATCCGAGGCCCAGTCCAGGACCTGTCCGTAGAAGATCGCGGCCTCGAAGGCGTCCCGGGTCCGCAGCCGCAGCCACGCGGGCGCGGACTTGCGCCAGGTCAGCCAGTCGGGGATGAGTTCGCCCTCCCAGATGCCGAAAACCGCGCCGTCCCGGTCCGCCGCCAGGGCGCCGCGGCCCACGGAGAAGCTGAGTGGCCCGACGGCGACGGTGGCGCTGCGTTCGCGGATGCGTGCGGCGGTCTCGTTCACGTCGGACACCGCGAAGTACGGCGTCCAGCCGACCGGCGCCCGCAGGGCGGGCTCCAGGATGCCGATACCGGCGACCGGCGAGTTGCCCGACAGCGCGAGACTGTACGAGTGGCCGAACTCCGTCGACCGGTACCGCCACCCCAGCACAGCGGCGTAGAAATCCTGAGCGTGTTGCAGATCGCTCGCCATCAAAGTGATCCAGCAGGGTGCGCCGAACACCTCACGGCTTGTCGTCACTTGCACTTGCGCGGTTGTCGCCGCTCGCGTTTCCTTGTCCATTTCACTCAGTGTCCCGATCGAAGCGGAGCATCCCAGGGCGAAACAGCACGACACGCTCTGCCTCACCCCCCAGCGTCATCTTCCCTCCGAGCCGCCGCCCCCGCGAGCCAGGCGTTCCGCGCGCCCCCGGGAGACCTTCGGCGCGAACCGGGTCTCAGGCCGCTCGGCGCATCGCGAGGGCGATGTGGTGCGAGATGACAGTGATGGCACGGGCCTCCGCCATGGAGAACGCGAGCCGGGTGCCGGTCCTGAAAAGCGTCAGCACGCCGAGTACGGGACCGCCGCCGTCCTGGGGAAGCTGGAGCGGTACGCACAGCAGCGAGGTCACCTCCGCCTGGACGATGACCGACGCCCCCGTGTCGTCGTGGCCGAAGCAGTCCAGGTCCTCGGGCCGCACCTGGAGCGACGCCGATCCGCCGCGCGCGGTCTCCACCACGAGGGGACAGGTCGCCGGGTCCTGCGCGGCAACCTTCTTGACCAGTGGGAGGGCGTCGGCCCCGTCCGGGCCGAGCACCGCCGTACGCCTGAGGGAGCCGCCCGCCGCCAGATCCGCGATCACCCAGTCGGCGAGCCGGCCGTCCAGTACCCGGGCGGCGGCGGTGAGGGTGGCCTCCGGGTCCCCCGCCGGGGCGCGCAGCAGGGCCGTCGTCATCCAGTCGAGAAGGTCCATCAGCTCCGCGTGCCGGGTCGCCTCGCCCAGGTCGGGCAGGTGGGGGCGGGGCCCAGCCCCCGTCTGGGCCACCTGTCCGGTGCGTACGGCATCGCTCTGGATCACGATCAGTACGGCCGCCTGCGGTTCGCCCGGCGGGCGCAGCGCGGCGAGGGTGGCCAGCAGGGGCTCGCTCGGCCGCTGCTGCAAGTGCACGCGCAGGCTGCGGTGGCCCTCTCCCCGCGCGACGGCGGCGGCCTGTGACCGCAGGGCCGCCCGGTCACCCGGCCGCAGCAGTCCCGCGAGCGGCCGGCCGGCCGCATAGCCCGCCCGTACACCGGTCAGCTCGGTCGCCGCCATATTCATCCGCCGCACCACCGTGTCACCGCCCATCAGAGCCACGGGCAGCGGAAGCCGCTGGAAAACGGCCTTGAACAGCTGCTGCTCCGCGCGGTCGGCGGCGGCCTTGCCGTGGCTCTGCGCCGCCAGCTGTTCGTATCTGGGCCACAGATTCTCGGCGACATGCTGAAGTTCGAAGAGAGCCGCGTCCAGCAGGGTGTGCTGCTCCGCCAAGGGCAGACCGCGCGCGGCCCTCAATTCCCCCACGCGTCGGACGAAATCCGAGAGCTCCCCACCGAAGTCATCCGTCTGCGCCATGGAAGAAACGTAACCGACAGTCGGCCGCGCCCGCTGCCGTCGCCGCTTGACTCGCTGTCCTGCGGGTACCCGCGACACGCCATGGACCCCTTCCCACGGCGAGAAGAGCGGAAGGAGGAGAGGCGATGACCGACCGTCGGCGCGATGACGACGCGGAGACCGGCACGCCCGTGCCGAAGGACCTGCCCGATCAGCAGGCGAGCGACGACGAGGACCCGCTGGACGTAAGCGGGCCCGGCGCGCCGGAGGAGCTCGCCCGGGAGGAGCCGGACGAGAGTCTGCCCGATATGGACGAGACGGGCGCGGGCCGTCGCGGGGAGCCCCGCGGCGGCGGAGTGAGCCCCGACCAGCCGGTCCCGGACGAGTCCTCCGGCTGAGTCCCCCGGCTGAGTTCAGTTCGCAGAGCATTCGCAGAGCAAAGGCAGGAGCCACCATGAAGACCACCCAAGTGGAGAGCGCCCAGCACCACACGACGCCGGTCGTGGTGACGCTCAGCGGCTGCTCGAAGGAGGACGCCCACACGGTGTTCCGCGTCCTGCGGCAGACCTTTCCCTGCGACCGCGCCGACGACGATGTGCCGCAGTACGGACCCCACCCGCACGCGACCGTGTGGACCGCGACCTACGAGGTGTCGCCCGAGCGTGTCCCGGTTGGTCCGCAACAGCTGTCGGAGTCCGTCGAGACCATGCTGCAGGGCGGCTACTGGGGGGTGGACCGGATGCTGGAGACGCTGGGAGCCGCCTTCGACGTGCAGGACGAGGGCATGGCCGCCGGAGACCAGGAGAAGGAGGTGCAGGTGCGGCTGATGAGCGGGAGCCGCTGACCGGCGGGCGCGGCTGCCGAGGTTTCAGGGAAGAACGCTCGGCAAATCGTCCCGCATGGTGCAATTCGGATACACGATGATGACCGAACAGGCCGGCCCACGTGAGCTTGTCAGTCATGTGGTCGCCGCCGAGCAGGCGGGCTTCGACTTCTCCGTCTCGTCCGACCACTACTTTCCGTGGCTGGCCTCCCAGGGGCACTCCCCGTACGCGTGGAGCGTGCTCGGCGCCGCCGCGCAGGCCACGTCGCGGATCCCGCTGATGACCTATGTGACGTGCCCGAGCATCCGGTACCACCCGGCGGTCGTGGCGCAGAAGGCGGCCACCATGCAGCTGCTCTCCGAGGGGCGCTTCCGGCTCGGTCTCGGCTCCGGCGAGAACCTCAACGAGCATGTGGTCGGCACCGACTGGCCGGCCGCGCACGTGCGTCTGGAGATGCTGGGGGAAGCCGTCTCCATCATCCGCGAGCTCTTCGGCGGGGACCATGTCAGCCATCACGGCACCCACTTCGACGTGGTGGACGCCAAGCTCTGGGACGTACCCGGCGATCAGGTGCCCATCGGCATCGCGGTCTCGGGGGAGCGGTCGTGCGAGCTCGCGGGCCGGTCGGCCGACCTGGTGATCGCCACCGAGCCGAAACGCGAACTGCTGGACGGATTCGACCGGCACGGCGGCACGGGCAAGCCGCGCGTCGGCCAGCTGCCCGTCTGCTACGACCCGGACCGGGACGCGGCGGTCGCCCGCGCGCACGATCAGTTCCGCTGGTCCGTCGGCGGCTGGCGGGTCAACGCGGAGCTGCCCGGGCCCGCCTCGTTCCTCCAGGCCACCGAGCTCGTACGGCCGGAGGACGTCGCGGAATCCATCCCCTGCGGCGACGACGTCGACACGTTCGTGGAGGCGGTGCGCCCCTACGCCGAGGCCGGTTTCACGGAGATCGCCCTCGTCCAGGTCGGCGGCGACCATCAGCAGCCCTTCTTCGACTGGGCGGAGAAGACCCTGCTGCCCGCTCTGCGGGACATGTGAGAAACGGCGGGTCCCGGGGTACCCGACCACCTCAGCGAGGTAGAGAAAGGTGAGTCATATGGGTCTGGGAGGGTGCATCCTCCTCATCGCCGTGGGAGCCATTCTCACGTTCGCCACCGACTGGCAGCTGGAGGGCGCGAACCTCGATGTCGTCGGGCTGATCCTGATGGCCGTGGGCTTCATCGGCGTCGCCACCTTCAGCAGCATCGCCAGGCGCCGTCGCGTCATCGTGCCGCCGTCGACCCCGGTGATCGATGAGAAGCCGGGCCGCGACAGCTACGAGTGAGCCCACCGTCGACAGCTACGAGTGAGCCCGCCGTCCCCGTACCGTCCGCACTTCCATCCGTACCGGAGCCGATCGTGAGTCGTACCCGTGTCGTTGTCGTCGGAGCCGGGTTCGCCGGCTTCCAAGCCGCCCGTACGCTCTCCCGGACTCTCCGGGACAGGGCCGAGATCGTCGTACTCAACCCCACCGACTACTTCCTCTATCTGCCGCTGCTGCCCCAGGTCGCCGCGGGCATCCTGGAACCGCGCCGGGTGACCGTCTCGCTCGCGGGCTCCCTGCCACGGGTGCGCCTGGTGCTCGGCGAGGCCACCCACGTCGACCTGGCGGACCGCCGGGTGCACTACACGGATCCGGAGAGCGGCACCGGCGAGCTGGAGTACGACCGGCTCGTCCTCGCCGTCGGCAGCGTCAACAAGCTGCTTCCGGTGCCCGGCATCGCGGAGCACGCGCACGGATTCCGCGGCCTGCCCGAGGCGCTCTATCTGCGCGACCACATGACCCGGCAGATAGAGCTGTCCGCCGACCCCGCCACCGCCGCCTCCAGGGACAGCGCCTCGCGGCGCACCTTCGTGGTGGTCGGCGCGGGCTACACCGGTACCGAAGTGGCTGCCCAGGGCGTGCTGTTCACGGACACGCTGGCCCGCAAACACCACCCCCCGAACGGGCACGCCCGAGGCGCGGGCGGTGTGCGGCGGCCCCGCTGGATACTGCTGGACATCGCGGACCGCGTCCTGCCCGAACTCGATCCCCGGCTGTCCTCGACCGCCGACCGCGTACTGCGACAGCGCGGCGTGGACGTACGGACCGGGACCTCCGTCAAGGAGGCCACGCCGGCCGGAGTCCGGCTGGACGACGGGGAGTTCATCGAGACGAGGACGCTGATCTGGTGCGTGGGCGTGCGCCCCGACCCGCTGGTGGCCGAGGTCGGCCTGCCCGTGGAGCGCGGCAGGCTGCTCGTCGACCCCCGGCTGACCGTGCCGGGCCACCCCGACGTCTTCGCCTGCGGCGACGCGGCGGCCGTGCCCGACCTGACCCGTCCGGGGCAGTACACGCCGATGACGGCCCAGCACGCCGCTCGCCAGGGAAAGGTGGCCGGACTCAATGTCGGGGCCTCGCTCGGCCACGGCGAGCAGCGCCGTTACGAACACCACGATCTGGGCTTCGCGGTGGACCTCGGCGGCGCGAAGGCCGCCGCGAACCCGCTGGGCATACCGCTGTCCGGACCGCTCGCGGGCGCGGTCACCCGCGGCTACCACCTGGCCGCCATGCCGGGGAACCGGGTGCGCGTGGCCGCCGACTGGCTGCTGGACGCGGCGCTGCCGCGGCAGTCCGTCCAACTGGGCCTGGTCCGCTCCTGGTCGGTTCCCCTGGATACCGCGTCGCCCGAACTGGCCCGAGTCCCCGGCGGTCCTTCCAAGGAGCAGTGACATGCGATACGACGAACTGGCGGAGCTGGGCCAGCAGTTGCGGGTGGACGCGGTCCGCGCCTCCGACGCCGCGGGGTCGGGGCACCCCACCTCCTCCATGTCGGCGGCGGATCTGGCCGCCGTACTCCTGGTCAACCATCTGCGCTACGACTTCAACCGGCCCGACCACCCCGGCAACGACCGGCTGATCCTCTCCAAGGGGCATGCCTCACCGCTCCTGTACGCCCTCTACCGGATGGCGGGCGCCGTCGACGACGAGGAATTCCTCACCTACCGCCGCCTCGGCAGCCGCCTCGAAGGACACCCGACGCCCCGGCTGCCGTGGGTGGACGTGGCCACCGGCTCCCTCGGCCAGGGGCTGCCGGTCGGCGTCGGCATGGCCCTGGCGGGCAAGCGTCTTGACCAGGTCCCCTACCGCGTGTGGGTGCTGTCGGGTGACAGCGAGATGTCGGAGGGCTCGGTGTGGGAGGCCGTCGAGCACGCGTCGTACGAACGTCTCGACAACCTGACACTGATCATCGACGTCAACCGGCTCGGCCAGCGAGGGCCCACCCGCCACCAGTGGGATCTCGACGCGTACGCCCGCCGTCTGGAGGCCTTCGGCTGGCACACCATCGCGGTCGGCGGGCACGACATCGCCGCCATCGACGCGGCGTACGCGGAGGCGGAGTCCACCACCGGGCAGCCCACGGCGATCATCGCCCGTACGCACAAGGGGCGCGGCGTGGCCGCCGTGGAGGACCAGGAGGGCATGCACGGCAAGCCCCTGCCCGACGCGGACCAGGCCATCGAGGAACTGGGCGGCCCGCGCTTCATCCGGGTCGAGGTCAAGCCACCGCCCGCGGCGCGGGTCCTGCGCGACACCCGCGGCGGGAACCTGGAGCGACCGGTCTTCGACCTGGGGGACTCGGTGGCCACCCGTACCGCGTTCGGGAAGGCCATCGCCGCGCTCGGCTCCGCGCGGCCGGACATCGTCGTACTGGACGGAGAAGTGGGCGATTCGACGCGCGCCGAGTACTTCGCCAAGGAATACCCGGACCGCTACTTCGAGTGCTACATCGCCGAACAGCAGCTGATCGCGGCGGCCGTGGGGATGCAGGTCCGCGGCTATGTCCCGTACGCGGCGACCTTCGCGGCGTTCCTGACGCGCGCCCACGACTTCATCCGGATGGCGGCTGTCAGCGACGCGACCCTCAACATCGTCGGCTCGCATGCCGGGGTCGCGATCGGCCAGGACGGACCCTCCCAGATGGGGCTGGAAGACCTGGCCCTGTTCCGCTCCGTACACGGCAGTACGGTGCTCTACCCGTGCGACGCCAACCAGACGGCGCACCTGGTCGCCGCCATGGCCGACCAGCGCCATGTGAGCTATCTGCGCACCAGCAGGGGCGACACACCGGTCATCTACGGCCCGGGCGAGGAGTTCCGGGTCGGCGGCTGCAAGGTGCTGCGCTCGGGTGACCGGGACCGGGTCACCGTCGTCGCCGCCGGAGTGACGGTCCATGAGGCACTGCGCGCCGCCACGCTGCTGGAGCAGGAGGGCATCGGGGTGCGCGTCATCGACCTCTACTCGGTCAAGCCGGTGGACACGGAGACGCTGCGGGAGGCGGCCGACGAGACGGGCTGCCTGCTGACGGTGGAGGACCACCACCCGGAGGGCGGCCTCGGCGACGCGGTGGCGGAGACCTTCGCGGACGGCGGCCCGGCACCGCGGCTGGTACGGCTGGCCGTGCGGAACATGCCCGCTTCGGCCACCCCTGAGGAGCAGTTGCACGAGGCGGGAATCGACGCGGAGTCGATCGCGGCGGCGGTACGGCTGCTGGTGGGCCAGGCGGTGGTGCGCTGAGGTGCCGGCCCGTCACCCCGCGTCCACCGGCCTCTCGAAGAAGGTCTCCAGCACGACCGTCGCCTGAGTGCCGCTTACGCCCTCGATCGCGTACAGCCGCCGCAGGACGTCCTGCAACTGCTCTGTGGTGGCCGTGCGCACCTTGATGAGGACGGAGGCGGCGCCGGCGATGATGTGCGCTTCCTGAATCTCGGGGATGGCGGCGAAGGCCGCTGCCGAGTCCCCCAGCCAGGCCGACGAGTCGACCATGACGAAGGCAAGCACGCCGCGCCCGAGAGCGGCCGGTTCGACCTCCACCGTCGTACGGCGGATGACACCGCGTTCGCGCAGTTTGCGTACGCGCTCGTGGGCCGCTCCCGCGGAGAGGCCCACCGCCTTGCCGAGCGCCGCGTACGCCTGCGTGGCGTCGCGCTGGAGCTCAGCGATCAGCGCCCGGTCGATGTCGTCCACGGTCCAGTCCACTATTCCCATGTCCACACCATATATGGTTCAGTCGTATTAGGATCATTCGAAATGAGCTTCGGGAATGACCGGTGAGGAGTGGGCTATGTCCGGCGAGATGGTCAACAATCTGTACGAGCTCCTGGACGAGCGCTTCCGCACCGGCAGGTGCGCCAGCGGCGACGCGCGGCTTGAGCGGCTGCACGCCGACTGCCGCTGGGCCGAGGGGCCGCTCTATCTGCCCGCCTGGCGGCAGCTGATCTGGAGCGACATCCCCAACGACCGCCTCCTGCGCTGGGACGAGGCGACGGGCGCGATCGGTGTCTTCCGTTCCCCCGCCGGACACATCAACGGCAACACACTCGACCGCGAGGGCAGGCTGGTGAGCTGCGAGCAGGGCAACCGCCGGGTCACGCGCACCGAACACGACGGCCGCGTCACCGTACTCGCCGACCGTTTCGAGGGAAAGCGCCTCAACAGCCCCAACGACGCGGTCGTACGCTCCGACGGCTCGATCTGGTTCACGGACCCCGACTTCGGAATCACCAGCGACTACGAGGGCTACCGCGCCGAGAGTGAGATCGGCACCTGCGACGTCTACCGGATCGACCCGGCGACAGGCGAGGTCCGCCGCGTCGCGGACGGCTTCGACGGGCCGAACGGCCTCGTCTTCTCGTCGGACGAACGGCAGTTGTACGTCGCCGACACGCGCGCCCGCCAGATTCGCGTATTCGACGTGCACGAGGATCGCACCCTCTCGGCAGGCAAGGTCTTCGCCGAGCGCACCGACGGCGGTTTCGACAACATCCGTTTCGACGACGAGGGGCGGCTGTGGGCGGCGGCGTTCGACGAGGGCGTGCACTGCTACGACCCGGACGGCACCCTCATCGGCAGACTGCGCGTGCCCGAGCCGGTCTCCAACATCGCCTTCGGCGGCCCGAAGAACAACCGGCTGTTCATCACGGCGACGACGTCGCTGTACTCGCTCGTGATGTCTGTGACGGGTCTGCCCCGGGTGCGGTGACCGCCGTGACGCCCGCCGTGACGCCCGCCGTGACGCCGTGACCGCCGTACGACTGTGACGCCGCCGCCGACCCATCCCCCGAGAGGACATCCACCTGGCGGGGGTGCGTGCAGTCGAAGATGAGACGAGCATCGGCGACCCGATCGGCCGACTGCGTGTCCGTGGACACCGTGCGGAAGCCGGCGCGGAACCGGCGGCTGACGGCCCGAGAGCGGGGAGTTCACGGCGTGTCAGGCGCGGGCGCCTCCGTGATGTCGAGGAAGACATGGTGCGCCTCCGGCCACTCCGTGCGGATCAGCCGCTTGATCCGTACGCAGACGAGCTCGACCTCCTCGCTGTCGAGGCCCGGGGTCAGGTCCACCCGGGCGGCCACCAGCGTCGAGTCCAGGCCCAGCCGCATCGTCAGCAGCTCAGCCACATTGTCGATCTCCGGCTGCTCGTCGAGCAGCCCACGGATGCGGTCCCACAGCACCGGATCGACCGCCTCGCCGATCAGCCGCCCGCGCGCCTCCCGGCCCAGCCGGTAGGCGACATAGACCAGCAGCAGCCCGATCGCGAGCGACGCCGCGGCCTCCCAGACCGCCTCCCCGGTGACGAGATGCAGCGACATGCCCGCTGCCGCCAGCAGCACTCCGCACACGGCGGTGCTGTCCTCCGCGATGACGGTACGCAGGGCCGGATCGCGGGCGCCGTCCCCGCGCAGCTGGTACAGGGCGCGCAGCAGCGAGCTGCCCTCGGCCAGGAGCGACACCCCCAGCACGGCCAGCCCCGCCACATAGCCGGAGCGGGACTCCTGCCGGTCGGCCCCCAGCGCCTGGTAAGCCTGGTAGAAGGAGAAACAGCCGCCCACGACAAAGATCCCCACGGCCGCCAGCAGCGTCCAGAAATAACGCTCCTTGCCGTATCCGAACGGATGGTCGCGGTCCGCCGCGCGACGGCTGCGGCGGACCGCGACGAGCAGGAACACCTCGTTCGTGGAGTCGGCCACGGAGTGCGCGGCCTCGGACAGCAGGGCGGGGGAGCCCGAGGCGATCCCGCCGATGATCTTTGCCGTGGCGATCACGAGATTCGCGGCGAGCGCCACGAGCACCGTCACCCGGGTCCGTCCGTCGGCCGTCTTGCGGTTCATTCAGGCCACGGTAGCCATCAGCGGGGCGCGTACACGATCCATACCGGCCCATGCGCGAACTTGAGAGAACTGCCGTCCGGCGTCGTGAACGCGGTGCCGGACTCGGCGGTCTTCCGGTCCCACCCCGCCTCGTACGCCATGCCGTCGCGCAGCACGAGCGCCGTGCCCGAGCCCACCGTCTCGGTGTACGGAGAGACATTGCCCGACCGGTCCTGGAAGCGCGACGGGCGCACGGTGACGTACTGCACGACGACCGTGGCCGCGCCGAGCTGACGGCCCGCCGCCGTACGGGCGGGAGCGCCGTCCATGGCCGACAGCCACCGCTGCCTGCCCACCGACCAGGTGAAGGCGAAGCGCGCGGACGGATAGCGCACGGTGTGCCCGGCCACCTGCTTTCCGTCCGGCGGCGGGGCGCCGAAGCTGAACCCGGCGTACTCGGCGGCGTTCACACCGGTCGGCTCACGGGAGACGGCACGCAGGGCGCGCTCCGGGCGCAGATAGAGATTGTGCGGGGCGGCCCGGTCCCGGCTGCGGAAGTACGCGGCCGGGGCCTTCTCGGGCGGCAGCGCGTTCAGCGGCGCCGCCTCCAGCAGTGGCAGGAGCTTGCCCTGTGCCCCGGAGAAGGCGAGCGTCGGCCGGTCGAACTGGCGGAGCAGCTCCAGATCGGACTCCCGGGCGCTGCGCACCGGACCGACGACCGGCGGCAGCAGGGAGGAGTACACGGCGAGTATGCGGCTGAGACCCGACTCGACCGGCTCGACGTAAACCAGGTCCGCCGCTTCGAGCCCCGTCGCGGGACGGGCCGCGGCGACGTTGTCTATCTTCACCGCCAGTACGTGAGAGCCCGGCACGGGCCGTGCGGTGGGGGAGCGGTCGTCCGGCGACGGGGACATGCCACCACCCTGACAGCCCGCCACCGCGAGGGCGAGCGCGGCCAGCAGCATCGTGAACGTGGCGGCGGCAGATCTCTTCTTCGTTCTCGCGGGCATGACGGACGCCCTTTCGAGTCACTCGCTCTCCATGGTCCTACCCCCACACCTACGCGATAGAGCACCGCCGCAGCGGGTAACCGGATCGCGGAGGCCCGCCGGTCCGACAAGGAGCGCGCAATGACCGTACGTGTGATCGCGGTGCTGCGGGACATGGACGCGGTGGTCCTCGACACCGACGGGGTGATCACCGACTCCGCGCGCCTGCACGCCGCGGCCTGGAAGACCGCGTTCGACACCTGGCTGCGGGACCACCCGCCCGCGGACCCGGAGCAGGGGCGTCCGTTCGACATCGGTGAGGACTATCCGCGTTACGTGGACGGCAAATCGCGGCTGGACGGCGCCGCCTCCTTCCTCGCCTCGCGCGGGCTGCGGCTGCGGCGGCCCGAGGACGACGCCACCGTGCGGGAGGTCGCCGCGTTCAAGGAGCGGCTCTTCACCGAGCGGCTGCGCGAGGGCGGGGTCTACGCCTACCCGGGAACGGTCCGGCTGCTGCGCGTGCTGCGCCGCGAACACGTGCCCCTGGCCGCCGCCTCCGCGTCCCGGCACGCGGGTGAACTCCTCGCGGGCGCCGGGGTCCTCGACCTCTTCGACGCGCTGGTCGACGGCGGCGAAGCGGCCCGCCTCGGGCTCCCCGGCAAACCCGACCCCGCGCTGTTCCTGGAGGCCGCCCGGCGGCTCGCCACGCCACCCGCCCGCGCCGCGGTCGCCGAGGACGCCCTGGCCGGGGTCGAGGCGGGCCGCCGCGGCGGGTTCGGCCTGGTGATCGGCGTGGACCGCGCCGCCCGTCCGGGCAGCGGGGTCGCGCTGCTGCGCCACGGCGCGGACGTGGTGGTGCGGGACCTGTCCGACCTGCTCGCCGCCGACAACGACGTACGCGACGTACGCGACGTAGCCGACCCGGAGGACTGAGGATGCGGGACTGGATCTGGGAGTACGAGGGGTACGAACCCGCCGACGAGCGGCTCAGAGAGTCCCTGTGCACCCTCGGCAACGGCTACTTCGCCACCCGGGGCGCAGTCCCCGAATGCGCGGCCGGCTCCGTCCACTACCCCGGCACCTATGTCGCCGGCTGCTACAACCGCCTCACCTCCGAGATCGCCGGGCGGCGCGTCGAGAACGAGGACATGGTCAACCTGCCCAACTGGCTGCCACTGCGCTTCCGCACCGGCACGGGTGACGACGCACAGCCGTGGTTCACACCCGACACCGCGACCCTCCTCGACCACCACCTCACCCTCGACCTGCGCTCGGCCACCCTGGAACGCCGGTTGCGCTACGAGGACGCGACAGGCCGCAGGACACTCGTACGGCAGGTGCGCCTCGTACACATGGCACAGCCCCATCTGGCGGCCCTGCGCACCGAGTTCAGGGCCGAGAACTGGAGCGGCGACCTCGAGGTCGAGACCGCCATCGACGGAGCGGTCACCAACTGCGGAGTCGAGCGCTACCGGCAGCTCAACGGCGCGCACCTGACCGCCTTCCGCACGGGCACCGCCGCGGCGGCGGACACGGTGTGGCTGCGCTGCCGCACCCGCACCTCCGACGTCCACATCGGCATGGCGGCCCGCACCACCATCGAAGGCCCCGCCACCCACATCCGCGACGACCACGGCGACTTGCGCGCCGCGCAGCTCCTGCGCCTGCCGCTCGTAGCGGGCCGTACCACCGGCGTCGACAAGACCGTGGCCCTGCACACCTCCCGCGACCAGGCGATCAGCGACCCGCTGTGGGCCGCCGTCGACCGGGTGAAGCGGGCCCCCGCCTTCGACGCGCAGCTCGCCTCCCACCGCACGGCCTGGCAGCAGCTGTGGCGCAGGGCGGAACTGGACGTACCGGGCGAGGCGGGCGGCATCCTGCGGCTCCACCTCTTCCATGTGCTGCAGACCCTCTCGCCGCACACGGCGGAACTCGACGTCGGCGTGCCCGCCCGGGGACTGCACGGCGAGGCCTACCGCGGCCATGTCTTCTGGGACGAGCTGTTCGTCCTGCCCTATCTCAACCTGCACTTCCCCGAGGTGTCCCGGGCGCTCCTCTGCCATCGCCACCGGCGGCTGGAACAGGCCCTGCTGGCCGCCCGCGACAGCGGGCTCGCCGGTGCCCTGTACCCCTGGCAGAGCGGCAGCGACGGCCGCGAGGAGACCCAGCAACTCCACCTCAACCCGCACTCAGGACGCTGGCTGCCCGACCACTCCCGGCTGCAGCACCACGTAGGCTCCGCCGTCGCGTACAACGTGTGGCAGTACTGCGAAGCCAGCGGGGACACGGAGTTCCTGCACACCAAGGGCGCGGAGATGCTGCTTCAGATCGCCCGGTTCTGGGCGGCGTCCGCGACCTACGACGCCGATCTGGGCTGCTACCGGATCCGCGGCGTCGTGGGCCCCGACGAGTACCACGACGCGTACCCCGACGCCAGGGAGCCGGGTCTCGACGACAACGCCTACACCAACGTCACGGCGGCCTGGGTGCTCACCCGCACCCTCGACGTGCTGCGTACGCTCCCCGAACCGCGCCGCCAGGAGCTGTACGAGCGGACCGGCCTGGACAGCGGCGAACTCGAACGGTGGGAGGACGTCTCCCGCAAGCTGCGGGTCCCCTTCCACGCGGGTGTCATCAGCCAGTTCGACGGTTACGGCGACCTCGCCGAGCTGGACTGGGACGCCTACCGGGCGCGCTACGGCGACATCCGCCGCCTCGATCGGATCCTGGAGGCGGAGGGCGACACGGCCAACCGCTACCAGGCGTCGAAACAGGCCGACGTGCTGATGCTCGGCTACCTCTTCTCACCCGCCGAGCTGCACGACCTGTTCCGCAGGCTCGGACACGACCTGGGCGAATCCACCTGGCACCGCACCGTCGACTACTACCTGCACCGCACCAGCCACGGCTCCACGCTCAGCGGACTGGTCCACGGCTGGGTCCTGGCCCGGGTCCGGCGCGCCGAGGCCTGGACGTTCTGCCGCGAGGCCCTCGAAGGGGACATCGCCGACATCCAGGGCGGGACGACGGGCGAAGGGATCCACCTCGGCGCGATGGCCGGCACCCTCGACCTCGTACAACGCGGTCTTACCGGCCTGGAGACGCGGTCCGGGGCGCTGTGGCTGGACCCCGTGCCCCTGCCGGAACTCAGCGAATACGGCTTCGCTCTGCGTTACCGCGGCCACTGGGGCGTCCGGCTGCGCATGCGCCCCGGACAGCTGGAGGTGAGCGTGCCCGCGTCCTCCGAGTCGCCGATCGACATCGAGCTGCCTGACCAGGCGGTTTCCGTCGAACCGGGAGAATCCTGCCGGCTCACCCTGCCGGAACACTGAAGGAGGGTTCAAGCTGGTTCTAAGAGATCCTGAGAGAGGTGGCTGCCTTCGGACTGAGGAGGCCCCCGTGCACCACACCCCGTTTCTCGTGAGCGATGTGATGAGCCGCCCTGTGGTGGCCGTGCGGAAGGATGCCTCGTTCAAGGAGATTGTCGAGGCCATGGACCGGTGGAAGGTCAGCGCGCTGCCGGTCCTGGAGAGGGGAGAGCGGGTGGTGGGCGTCGTCTGTGAAGGGGATCTGCTGCCCAAGGCCGAATTCCCCGACAGCGGGCTGCCCGGGCCGCCCGACCGGACCCGGAGGGAACCGGACAGCCTCGACGGACTGGCCACACTCGGCGCCGTCACCGCCGAGCAGCTCATGAGCAGCCCGGCCGTCACCATCCGCCCGGAGGCGACCTTGGCGCAGGCGGCGCGGGCCATGGCGCGCAGGCATGTCAAGCGCCTGCCGGTGGCGGACAGCGAGGGGAGGCTGCGGGGCGTCGTCAGCCGGTCCGATCTGCTCAAGGTCTTCCTGCGGTCCGACGCCGAGCTGGCCGAAGAGGTACGCAGGGAGGTCGTGGCCCGGCTGTTCCCCGCGTGCTGCGGAGACGTACACATCCGGGTCGAGCAGGGCGTGGTCACGCTCAGTGGCCGCGTGGACGACTCCCTGATGATGCCGGTCGCGGCCCGGCTGGTCCGCGCCGTGGAAGGCGTGGTGGATGTCGCCTGGGCCCTGGACGACGTGGCGCCCGCTTCGGCGGAGCCGGCGGGGCGCAGACCGCGACCGGGCATGTGAACAGACGGGCTGTCGGGAGCGCCGTCCGGATGACGGCCGGACGGCGCTCACCCGCCTCACCTCGGCATGATCCGGGGCGGCCGGGAGTACGCTTGATTACATGATTACAACCGAGGAAACGCAGGCATTGCGCGGCTGGTTCTCGGGTCGGCTGCCGGAGGGGCTCTTCCTTGAGCTCGTGGAGCTGACGGTCGACCGCGAGGAGATCACGGTCATCGGCCGCATCCCTGAGCCCGAACTGAGCGACGAGGCGCCCCGGGTGGAGCGCGAAGCGGCCGTCGAGGGACGTATCGCCGAGTTCCGGGAGCGGACCCGCGAGGACCGCATCGCCGTCGCGCGCGAGGCGGAGCGCAAGTTCCGCAGGAAGGTGTCGTGGGGCGTGGAGTGCGACGGCATACGCGCGCTGTACACCACGGTCTCGGCACCCGTGATGACCCGGCTCCGCCAGCCGGAGCGCCAGGTGCTGGACACGCTCATCGCCGCGGGGGTCGCCCGGAGCCGCAGCGATGCGCTGGCCTGGTGCGTACGGCTGGTGCAGAAGAACGCGGACGAGTGGCTCAAGGACCTCCGCGAGTCCCTGGAGAACGTCCACAAGGTCCGCGCACAGGGCCCGGACACCGAGAGCCCGGACACCGAGACCGACTGATTCGTCTCGCGCTCACGCCCGGCGCGCGACCACCACAGAACAGCGGGGACTGCCGTCCGGTCGGCGGCCGAGCTCCGTCAGAGGCAGCAGGTCCACGGTGAACCCCGCACGCCCCAGGTCGGCCAGCACGTCCGGCAGCCGGAACGTGCGGT
Organism: Streptomyces sp. NPDC052236; assembly: GCF_044548015.1. NCBI lineage: Bacteria > Bacillati > Actinomycetota > Actinomycetes > Kitasatosporales > Streptomycetaceae > Streptomyces > Streptomyces sp. NPDC052236. The sequence goes on from NZ_JBIUBL010000026.1 coordinate 127,490, forward strand.
AGTACATGATGAAGGGCGGGCGCCAGAGAAGGTTGCGTACGCGCATCACCGCGTCGAAACCCCACAGTCCCCAGTACAGCGTGGAGCTGATCCGTGGCGGCGCGGGCACCGGAAACACGAACCGCCCGCCCGGCCTCAGCGCGGCGTGCACCTGCGCGAAGAGCGCGGGCCGCTCCCTCGGCAGGAAATGCCCGAACGCCCCGAAACTCACCGCCAGATCGAAGGCCGAGGCGAAGGGCAGGGCGCGGGCGTCGGCCCGTATCCAGTCCACCGCCGGTGCGCCGGGGGCGTCCGCGAGCGTGGAAGCGGCCTTTGACCTGGCCTCGGTGAGCATGCCCGCGCTGAAGTCGACGCCGGTGACCCGGTCCTCGCACAGCTGCCGCAGCACCCCCACCCCGGCTCCGGTGCCGCAGCAGACGTCGAGCCCCCGCCGGAACGGCCCGAGCGGCCGGACGGCACGTACCACCGCGTCCAGCACGTGATCCGGCGTCCGGAACGGGGTCCGGTCGAACTTCGGCGCGAGCAGGTCGTAGCCGTGCTCGGTGGACGAGAGAGCCTGGACGGCCAGTTCGGACAAGGTCGGGCCCTGGGAGGTGAACATCATCTACGAGAATAACGGGGGGACCGGGCGGACCGGGCTCGGGTAGTGTTGCCGCCGCACGCAGGAAACGTACGCACCGAGAACGAACCGAGGAGGTGAGACCCATTACCGCTGTAGCAGGCTGGGTGCTCCCCCTCTCAGGCCGTGCGGTCCAACCGGCATAACCGGCACAGGTGACCGCGGGAGCAGCCCTCAGGCATCCCGAAAGGCTCTCATGTCGGCTTCACCGTCACCTTCTTCTCACGCCGCTTCCGCTCTCCCCACTGCCTCTGTCTCCGCCGTCGTCACCAGGCTTCGGACCGCCGGCTGTGTATTCGCCGAGGACGAGGCGCGGCTGCTGATCTCCACCGCACGCACCCCGGAACACCTCGCCGCCATGGTGGACCGGCGAGTCGTCGGCCTGCCCCTCGAACACGTCCTGGGCTGGGCCGAGTTCCGCGGGCTGCGGATCGCGGTGGACCCCGGGGTCTTCGTACCCCGCCGCCGTACGGAATTCCTCGTCGGCCAGGCCGTCGCCCTCGCCCCGCCGTGCGCCGTCGTGGTCGACCTGTGCTGCGGCTCGGGCGCGCTGGGCGCGGCGGTGGCCGCGTCCCTGGACCGGGGGGCCGAGCTGTACGCCGCCGACATCGACCCCGCCGCGGTGCGCTGCGCCCGCCGCAACGTCGCCGCCGCGGGCGGCCAGGTGTACGAGGGCGACCTCTACGAGCCGTTGCCCGCCGGGCTGCGGGGGCGAACCGATGTGCTGCTCGCCAACGTGCCGTACGTGCCCACCGAGGAGATCGCGCTGCTGCCCGCGGAGGCGCGGATACACGAAGCACGGCTCGCTCTCGACGGCGGCGCGGACGGGCTCGATGTGCTGCGGCGGGTGACCGCGGCGGCTTCGGAGTGGCTGGCGCCGGGCGGCCACCTGCTGTTCGAGACGAGCGAGAACCAGGCGCCGCGGGCCGTGGAGACCGTGGCCCGTGACGGGCTGATCCCGCGGGTGGTTATCTCCGACGAGCTGTACGCCACGGTCGTCATCGGCACCATGCCGTCGCCGTGTCCGCCGCCGTCAGGCTGACGCGGGCAAGGACGACGGGCAGGGACGACGGGCAGGGTGGCCGAGCGAGTGGTCAGGGCTGCGGCGGGTTCTCCCGGTCGCGGTCCTGGCCCGCGCCGAACTGGCCCCTGAGCTTTTCCTGCGCGGTATCGACCTGGCTGCTGTACTTGCCCTGGGTCTTCTCGTCGACGAAGTCACCCGCCTTGTCGACGCCGTGTCCGGCCTGGCTCTCATGGCCTTTGAGCATCTGCTTGATCTTGTCCATCATGGACATGGTCATCCTCCTCGCCAGATTTGCCCCCACCTCCCAGGGTCACCGCACGTGGCGCGGACCGCATCCGGACACTTTCAGGGGGTCCGCGTCGACCTTCCGGCAAGCGGCTTTTCACACTGAGTTGATCCTTGTTCTGGCCCTAGCGCCCTTTGTCCGTGTAGCGTCGCGTGCAGCTGTCATGGTTCCGAAGTACCGGTCGCCCGTGAGCGCGTGTTCACGGGCGATTTTGCTGTTCACAGTCTCTGAGGACCAGGGCGATCACCTCCGGCTCCCGCACGGTGCGGGAACCGACTACGAGTCCCCTTGGAGGACAAATGGCCAGCGGTACCGTCAAGTGGTTCAACTCGGAAAAGGGCTTTGGCTTCATCGAGCAGGACGGCGGCGGCCCGGACGTCTTCGCCCACTACTCGAACATCGCCACCCAGGGTTTCCGTGAGCTTCAGGAGGGCCAGAAGGTGACGTTCGACGTCACTCAGGGCCAGAAGGGCCCGCAGGCGGAGAACATCCTCCCCGCCTAGGGCTGAAGCACTCCCAGTGTGCCCGCACCCCCACCAGGGGGCGCGGGCACACTGCGTCAGCCGGCAGCCCGCAGGGCCTTGCCCAGGATCGCCACACCTTCGGCGATGTCCGTGGGTGTGCTCGCCGCGTAGCCCAGGACGAGACCCGGGCGGTTCGGGCGCTGGCTGTGCCACGACAGCGGCTGCACCTTCACGCCACGCGTGAGCGCCTCCGCCGCGAGGTCCGCATCGGAGAAACCCGCGGATCCGCCCTCGCCCCCGGGCGCGCCCCCGGCATCGGCCTCGGCATCGGCCTCGAAGGTGATCATCAGGTGCAGGCCCGCCGCGGCACCGTGCACCACCGCCCCCGGCAGATGCGTGCCGATCGCGGCGATCATCGCGTCCCGGCGGCGGCGATGGCGTCTGCGGATGAACCGCAGGTGGCGTTCCATCTCGCCCGACTCCATCAGCCGCGCCAGCACCAGCTGCGGCAGTACGGCGTTGCCGAGATCGGCGAAGCGTTTCGCGTCCACGAGGGCGTCCTGATACTTCGGCGGCGCGAGCAGCCATCCCACGCGCAGCGCGGGAGCGAGGAGCTTGGACACGCTCCCCGCGTAACAGACCTGTTCGGCGAGCATCGACCGCAGGGCGGCCACCGGCGGCCGGTCATAGCGGTGCTCGGCGTCGTAGTCGTCCTCGATGATCAGCCCGCCCTCACCGGCCCACCGCATCAGCTCGCGGCGTCTGACGCCGCCGAGCACCGCCCCGGTCGGAAACTGATGCGCCGGGGTCAGCAGGACGGCCTGCGCGCCGCTCGCGCGCAGCTCGTCGACCCGTAGGCCCTCGGAGTCGACGGGGACCGGCGGGGTCGTAAGCCCCCAGCTGCGCAGATGCTGGCACGCGCCGAGCGATCCCGGGTCCTCCACCGCCACCGCGGAGATCCCGTCGTGCTGGAGCACCTGCGCCAGCAGGGTCAGCGCCTGGGCGACGCCTGCGACGATGATCACCTCGCCCGGATCGACGCGGATGCCGCGGTTGCGGGCGAGCCAGTTGGCGACGGCGAGGCGCAGCGCCGGTGCCCCGCGGGGGTCTCCGTAGCCCAGGTCGGACGGCTGGAGGTCGTGGAGCACGGAGCGTTCGGCGCGGAGCCACGCGGTACGCGGAAAGGCGGCCAGGTCGGGCACGCCGGGCGACAGGTTGATCCGGGCAGGGGCCGCCCGTAGCGCGTCGAAGACGTCCAGGCCGGGTGCGGAGGCGAAAGGGTCTCCGGGACCGGGTGCGGAGGCAGGTGGCGCGGCGGGTGCCACGACGCGCGCGGGGACCGGTGCGGCAACCGGTGCGGTGATGGGCGCGGCGACGACGACCGTTCCGCTCCGCCCGCGCCCGGCGGCATGTCCGTCCTCGATCAGGCGCTGGTACGCCTCGGTGACGACACCACGGGACACGCGCAGCTCCGCGGCCAGCACCCGGGTCGCGGGCAGCGTGCTCCCCACCGGCAGGCGTCCGTCCGAAATGGCCAGCCGCAGCCGCAGGGCCAGCCAGTCGGACAGCCCGCCGACCGGCGCGTCCGCGATGTCCAGCTGAAGGAAGTCCGATCCCGATGCCGACCCCGCCGACCGGGAGGCGGACGTTATGGACTGGTCAGATGCATGGTCTTTGGACCTGTTCATTGGTCCATTGTGGACCCAGCCTGGACCTATGAACACAGCGGCATACGTGCACGGGTACTCGGAGCGCGAGGCCCGGCGACTGGGCGATCAGGCGGACACTCTCGCGGCACTGCTGCACGCGGGCACGGCGTACCCGGCAGGCAGCCGCGTACTGGAGGTCGGCTGCGGCGTCGGCGCTCAGACGGCGCACCTGGTCGAGGCCAGCCCCGGGGCGCACATCGTCGCGGTCGACCGGAACGACGACTCTCTCGCGCAGGCCCGCGCCCGCGTGGCCGGGGTCGAGTGGCAGCACGCGGACCTGTTCGACCTGCCCTTCGCCGACGCCGCCTTCGACCATGTCTTCGCGTGCTTCGTACTGGAGCATCTGCGGGAGCCGGGGCAGGCGCTCGCCGGGCTGCGCCGGGTCCTGCGACCCGGCGGCACCATCACCGTGATCGAGGGGGACCACGGCTCGGCGTTCTTCCATCCCACCAGCGCGTACGCCCACGCCGCGATCGACTGTCAGGTGCGGCTCCAGTCCGCCGCCGGCGGAAACGCTCTGATCGGCAGGGAGTTGCAGCCGCTGCTGAGCGGGGCCGGGTACGCGTCTGTGGTGGTCCGGCCGCGGACCGTCTACGCCGATGGGACCCGGCCCGCGCTGGTCGACGGCTTCACCCGCAATACGTTCATCGCGATGGTCGAATCCGTCCGCGACGACGCGCTGGCCGCCGGGCTCACGGGCCGTACCGACTGGGACCGGGGGATCGCCGACCTGTACCGGACCGCGGACGACGGCGGGACCTTCCACTACACGTTCTTCAAGGCCGTCGCGGTGAACCCGAGCTCCGCGCACGGCTCGTGGGAGGACTGATGTGGGGCGCGCTCGCCGTGGTGGCGCTGTTGACGCTGTTGGCCCTGCTCGCGCCGGCGGGAGCCGTGGGACGCGGCGGTACGTCCGGTACATCCGGTACGTACGGCTACGGCTTCGGCGAGCCCGTCGCCGACCGGGACGGAGAGCGTGTCCGCGCCGAACTGCGCTCCGTGGCGGACCGGCAGGAAGAGGAAGAGACTGCTCGCGGGCGGTGAGGTCTTCCTGTCATCGGCGCCCGTGTCGCCCCGGTGACGGGCGAACCAGTCGCCGCTGTCCCGGTCGAACAGGATGAACTCCTCCACCACCGCGGGGGCGGGGGTCACGAGCACGGCGTTCGCGGACCGGTACCCCGGCCAGGAGTCACCCGTACGCCGGGGCGTCCCCTTCACCGCGACCGGCGGCAGCAGCGGATTGCCGCAGGCGCAGCGCACCCGCGGCTCCCCGCCGCCGTCGACGAGGACGGCCGTGCCGGCCTGCAGGACCGCCTGATAGCGGGTGGGCGCGCCGTTCCGGTAGCCGTGGTTGGTGACCCGGGTGTCCAGCCGCAACTGGACGGGCGTCAGCGACCGCAGATATCCCGGGACGGCGGCCACCTCGATCCCCTGGACCGAGGCGAACACCCTGGCCTTGACCGGTTCGGCGGTGAGGGAGCTGATCTGCTTCTCCACGCCGCAACTGGAGGCGTTGCGGGTCCCTCCGTACAGGCCGGGTGCCGAACCCGCCACGCCGCGGGCGACGTTGGCGAGCGCCGGCGGCGCGAGCGGGGGAGAGCTCTGGCGAGCCGACGACTCGGTGTACGGATCCGGCCCGGCCGAACTCGCGGCCTCCAGGAGGAGTTCGCTGGGTTTGTCCTGTCCGTTGGGGCGAGCGAAGACGATCATCAGCACGACCGTCGCCACAACCGCCATGGGGATCACCGTCAGACGGTGCGCGGACCGCCAAGGCCGGCGGCCCCTGCCCGCGGACGGCGGCTGCTGGGCGCTCACGGGCTCCTCTTTCCGGTGCGGGAACTGTTCACATTGTGTGCTCCGCATCCCCGCGACTCGCAAGCCGACTGCCCGCAAGCCGACGCGGTCGGCTCTCCCAACGGGCGGAGCGCCCGGCGGCTGCTTAGCGTGTCAGCGTGAGCCAGCAGCGATCCAGCGGCCGGGACGGTGCCGGGCGGCGCGCCGTACGCGACTGGTGTGAGGCCCTGGTGGCCGTGGTCGCGGGTCTTGGCGTCATGATCGGCACGGCGGCTCTCGGTCTGTGGGCGGCGGGCGCGGCCGACCTCCCCGAGGGCACGTTCCCGCAGCTCGTCGCGGCCATCGTCGTCATGGCGGCCGGCGGCCCGGTGGAACTCTCCGGAGAGGCCGGACTGATCGCCGAGACGGACGCGGGCCTCACGGTCCTGCCCCTCTCGGTCACCCTCGCCGGAGCCCTGACCATCGCGGCCTGCTTTCTGCGCCCGCTGCGGCACCGGGCCGCCGTCGGCGCCCGCGAACCGGCCCTGCGGATCCTTCCGTTGGCGGCACTGTGGGTGGCCGCCCTCAGCGGCCTCGCGGCCCTGGCCCGGCACAGCTTCGCCATCCCGCTCGGCGACGAGACGGCCGTCGACATCGGTGAACTGCTCGACATCACGCCCAGGGCCGGCTTCCGGGCGGACATCCCCCTCACCGCCCTGCTCGGCCTGCTGTGGCCGGCCGGCCTTCTCGTCCTCGCGCTGCTCGTATCGCGCGAGGCCGCCCTGCCCGCCCGCCCGGCGCGCTCCCAGGAGTCGGCGCGCCCGGCCGCCTTCGCGATGGTCGTGCTGCTGCTCGCGTACGTCGTACTGGGGCTGGTCATCGGCCTTGTCGTCGCGGCGACCCGCCCGCACCCCGCCGAGACGTTCGCCGTGCTTCTCCTCGGACTGCCGAACCTCGTCTGGCTCGGGTTCACTCTCGGGCTCGGTGTGTCCTGGGAGGGGCGGGTGACAGGGCCCTTCGGGCTGCCGATGCCGCGGATGCTGGACGCCGTACTGCGCGCCCCCGACGACTCCACGCGCGACACCCTCAACACCCTCAACCTCGCCACGCTCTCCGACCACGACGGACGAGCCTGGTGGCTGCCGGTCGTCGCCGCGGTCCTGCTGGTGGCCGCCGCAGTCCTGCTGGTGGCCGCCGCGTTCCTCATGGCGGCCCGCTCACCCGCCCGGACGCGGCCCTGGCAGCACGCCGTACACATGGCGGTGGCGCTCACCCTCACCGTGCTCACCGTGTGCCTCGTCGCCCGGATCTCGGCGCACTACGGCCTGTCGCCGCTCGGCATCGGGGACCTCGGCGGCGGCCTCGCCGGAGATGTGCTCCTGCGACCGCGGGTATGGACGGCGCTAGGCCTGGCCGCGGGGTGGGGGCTGATAACGGGCCTCCTGGGCAGTGTGCTCTGGACAGCCTCCCGGGCGGGGTGGAGGCTGAGGGGCGGAAGATCAATCTCCCAGGAGGAACTTCATGCAGACTCGCACCATCGGTGACGTCCACGTCGGCGCGGTAGGTCTCGGCGCCATGCCGATGTCGGTCGCGGGCCACCCGGACGAGGCACGTTCGGTCGCGACGATTCACACGGCGCTGGATGCGGGCGTGACACTGATCGACACCGCGGACGCGTACCACGTGGGCCCGGACGACGCCGGCCACAACGAGACCCTGGTCGCCCGCGCGGTGGCCGAGTACGGCGGTGACACCTCGGGCGTACTGATCGCGACGAAGGGCGGGCATACGCGCGGAGCCGACGGTTCCTGGGGTCTGAACGGCTCCCCGGACTACCTGAAGCGGGCCTGCGAGGCCTCGCTCAAACGGCTCGGCGTCGAGGCCATCGGGCTCTACCAGTTCCACCGCCCGGACCCGGCGGTCCCGTACGAGGAGTCGGTCGGGGTACTCCGCGAGCTGCTGGACGCCGGGAAGATCCGTGCGGCGGGCATCTCCAACGCGGATCCGGCCCAGATCCTGCAGGCCAACGAGATCCTCGGCGGGCGGCTGGCGAGCGTGCAGAATCAGTACGCGCCGGCGTTCCGCTCCAGTGAGCCCGAGCTTGAGCTGTGCGCGGAACTGGGCATCGCGTTCCTGCCGTGGAGCCCGCTGGGCGGGATCTCGCGCGCGGGTGAGCTGGGCTCACGGTTCGCGGTGTTCCAGGACGTGGCGCGGGCGCACGAGGTGAGCCCGCAACAGGTCTGCCTGGCCTGGATGCTCGCCAAGGCGCCCGTGGTGATCCCGATTCCGGGGTCCTCGCGGCCCGAGACCATCCGGGATTCGGTGGCCGCGGAGGAGCTGAAACTGTCCCGGGAGGAACTGGACCGGCTCGACGCGGCCTGACCCACCCTGCAGTTGAGGGCCGCTGAGGGCCGCTGAGGAGGTCAGGTGGCGCCGGCCATGTCCGGTGAGGCGGCGACCCGGAGGCCGTGCGGGAGCGCGACGTTCCAGGCGGTGATCACCGGCCTGCCGTGCTCGGCGCCGAGGCGGGAGAGCGTGCCGGTGGAGAGCTGGAACAGCGCGCCCGCGGACGGCGCCAGCTCCAGATAGCGGGCGGTGAGGACACGCAGGAAGTGGGAGTGCGCCACCAGGGTGACATCGTCGCCGTCCGGCCGCAGGACCGTACGGACCTCGGCGAGCACCCGGTCGGCGCGGTCACCGACCTCCGAGGGGCTCTCCCCGGGATGTTCGACCGGGCCGAGGGCGACTCCGTCGGTCCACAGGTTCCAGCGGGGCAGCGTGCGCTGAATCTCGGCGGTGGTGACGCCCTCGTAGCCGCCGTAGTCCCACTCACGCAGGTCCGGGGTGAGGCGGGGCGAGGTGAGACCGGCGAGTTCGGCGGTGCGCCGGGCCCGTTGGGCCGGGCTGACCAGGGTGAGCGCGATGCTGTGGTCGGCGAGCAGCGGCACGAGGGCCCGGGCCTGCTGTTCACCGTGGGCGGTCAGGGGCAGATCCGTGTAACTGGTGTGCTGACCGCTCAGCGTCCAGGCCGTCTCACCGTGCCGTATCAGAATCAGCTCACCCATCGCCGTGTCCGACCCCTTCGCTCTCCCTGGATGTACGTACCTGACAACCCGGCCGTCCTCGATCACATTCCGCGACCACACCCGCAACCACACCCGAAGAGGCGATTCGAATGTCCACACCCGTGCCCGCAACCACCGTGGCCGTGCTCGGCACCGGCATCATGGGCGCCGCGATGGCACGCCGCATGCTCCGCGGCGGTCTGACAGTCCGTGTCTGGAACCGTACGCGCGCGAAAGCCGAAGCGCTCGTGGCAGCCGGCGCGTACTGCGCGGAATCGCCCGCCGACGCCGTCACCGGCGCGGATGTCGTCCTCACCATGCTCAGCGACGGGCCCCGGGTGCTCGGCGCGATGCGGGAGGCGAGTGAGGGCCTCGCGCCCGGCACGGTGTGGGCCCAGAGCGCCACCGTCGGCGACGCCGCCACCGCGGAGCTGGCCGGCTTCGCGCGGCAGCACGCCCTCACGTTCGTCGACGCGCCCGTTCTCGGCACGAAGCAGCCCGCGGAGGCGGGGGAACTCGTGGTGCTGGCCGCGGGGCCCGAGAGCGCCCGTGTTGTGCTGGCTCCCGTTTTCGAGGCCGTGGGCCGCCGCACCACCTGGGTCGGTGACGACGGTTCCACCGCGGCGGCCAGCAGGCTCAAGCTCGTACTGAACGGCTGGGTCGCCGCGCTGACGCACGCCACCGGCGAGGCGATCGCCCTGGCCCAGGGGCTCGGTGTCGATCCGCGGTCCTTCCTGGACAGCGTGTCCGGCGGCCCGCTGGACAACGGATACCTGCGGGCCAAGGCCGAGGCGATCCTCAACGGCGACTACACGCCGAGCTTCTCGGTCGCCAACGCGCTCAAGGACGGGCGGCTGATCGTCGACGCGGGGGAGCGGTCCGGCGTACAGCTGGATGTCGCACGGGCGGGTGTGGCGCGGTTCGAGCGGCTGGAGCGCCGGGGCGGTGGCGAAAGCGACATGGCCGCCAGCTATCTCGCCTCCTTCGAGGAGGGCCGGGCACCGGCTCAGGACGGCCACTGAAGCCCTGAACCCGTGAACCTCTGAACCGCTGAATCCTGAACCCCTGAGCCCTGAAGGCCATCGCCGGGAGCTCGTTTTGGATCATTGGACGAACTTCAATACGATCCGGCGATGATCACACGTAAACGGCCGGCCGCTGCGGCGGCCGGTCTGCTCGCGGCCCTGGCTGCCGGGCTCATCCCGCTCCTCCCGGCAACCGCCGTCGCCGCCGACGAACCAGCGGCGAAGTCCGCCCCCAAGGTCGAGCTGGTTCTCGACGTCAGCGGATCGATGCGGGCACGCGACATCGACGGCCAGACCCGGATGGCCGCCGCGAAGCAGGCGTTCAACGAGGTGCTGAACGCGGTGCCCGACGAGGTACAGCTCGGCATCCGCACCCTCGGCGCGAACTACGCCGGTGAGGACAAGAAACTCGGCTGCAAGGACACCCGTCAGCTCTACCCGGTCGGCCCGCTCGACCGGGTAGAGGCGCAGACCGCCGTGGCGACGCTCGCGCCCACCGGCTGGACGCCGATCGGCCCCGCACTGCTGGGCGCCGCCGCCGACCTGGAGGGCGGCGACGCCACCCGGCGGATCGTGCTCATCACCGACGGCGAGGACACCTGCGCCCCGCTCGACCCGTGCGTGGTCGCGCGCGACATCGCCGCCAAGGGCATCCAGCTCGTCATCGACACGCTGGGTCTGGTGCCCGACGCCAAGACCCGTGATCAGCTGATGTGCATCGCCGAGGCCACGGGCGGCACGTACACCTCCGTACGGCACACCGACGAACTCTCCGACCGTGTCAGCCAGCTGGTGGACCGCGCTGCGGAGCCCGTCGTCGTGCCGGTGGCCACCGCGGGCGCCGGGCAGTGCGCCGACGCGCCGCAGCTCAAGGCGGGCCTCTACAGCGACCGCGAGAAGTTCGGCGAGCACCGCTGGTACCGGGTGGATGTCCGGCCCGGCCAGGAGCTGCGCGCCTCGGTGAGCGTCGCCGCCGACCGGGCGGTCAACCAGGACTACGGCGTCCTGCTGCGCGCCGTGACCGTACACGGCCGGGAAATCGTCCGTGGCACGGAGGCGGGCAGCGGACGCACCGACCTGATCTCGGCCGGACTGCGCTATCCGAAGGCTTCCCTCGACGACGAGGACGACGACTCCGGGACCGCCGCGGAGACCGTCTGCCTCCAGGTCAGCAACTCCTTCTCGGCGCCCGCTTCGGTCAAGACCACCCCCGGTCTGCCCGTCGAGCTGACCATCGACCTGGTCGACGCGCCCGAAGACGCCTCCGACGTGGCGTCCTTCGGTCTCGGCCGGGGCTGGTGGCTGCTCGGCGTCCTCGTACTCACCGGCCTGGTGGCCGGACTGCTGTGGGGCTGGATCTCGCGCTTGCGCGTCGCCGTCTGGAGGACCAACTGATGCGTATCGCACACATACTGACGACAGCTCTGCTGGCCGGTGCCGCACTGCTCTCCACGGCGGGCGCCGCCGTCGCCGACGACCCGTCGGCGAGTCCGAGTGACTCGGGCAAGTCCGGCGGCTCGGGCGCGCCGACCGAGGCGGGCACCACCTTCCGTAACGCGACCGCGATCAAACAGGGCGAGCGCGCCACGGCGGACGCCTCGGCCGGTGACTATCTGTACTGGGTGTTCCCCGCCGACGCAGGCAGCCGCGCCACGGTGACGGCCAAGGTCACGCCGGCCGACAAGGCCGTCCGCACCGGGACGTCGACCTGGCGGCTCGACGTGTACGACGGGCTGCGCCGCCGCCAGGCCTGCGTGTACGGGATGCAGGCGCGGGCGACGGCCAAGGACGCCGCGGGTGTCGAGCTGTCCTGCACGCTGCGTACGGTTCGTTCCTGGGCCGAGCCGTGGGCCAACGACCCGCTGCCGGGCAGCTACTACGTACGTCTGACGGTTGTCGACCTGCCCGAGGAAGACCTCGGCCAGCCGGTGAAGGCGGAGATCGAGGCCCGGTCGACCGACACGGGCGGCGCGGACGCGGTGGACGGTTCGCTCTCCGCGCCGCTGGTCCCCGGCGCCACGGTCAGTACGGCGAAGGACGGGGAGGCGACCCAGCAGGCGGCGACCCTCAGCGAGCCGGACGGCGGCTGGTCCTCCGGCTGGTGGTCCGACCGCTGGATCTGGACAGTGGCGGGAGGCCTGCTCGGCGCGCTGGCGGCCATCGGCGGCTACTTCCTGACCCGGGGGTCGGGCCGTCCGTCGCGTGTGCCGCCCGGTGCTTGACGGAGCAGAGGTGTTCAATTTTCCGGTTGACCGGAATGGCGGGTAGGCGTTACATGGGTGGTAAAGGGCAGATAAAGGCTTCTACAGGAGGCGGCCCGTAATGACCACTCATCCGAGTATCGACCAACACCCCGACCTGGCCGAGATGCGTACCCGCTTCGAGCGGGCGACCACGACGCCCCGCGCCCAGGCGATCGAGACACTGGCCCTGCTGACAGGTATCTTCCTGGCGGCTTCGCCGTGGATCGTCGGGTTCAGTGGGCTCCAGGCTCTGGCCGTGTGCAACCTGATCACCGGTGTCGCGTACGCCCTGTGCATGGGCGGGTTCGGCTCGGCGTATGAGCGCACTCACGCCATGGCCTGGTCCGCCATCGCCATCGGAGCATGGACGATCATCTCTCCGTGGGTTGTGGCAGGCGACGTCAGCACGACACGCACAGTCGTCACCAACGTCATCGTCGGCGCCGTGGCCCTGCTGCTCGGCCTGGCCATGGCCGGCATGGACAGTCGCGGCGCCGCCGGCTCCCGCGCTCGCGTCAGTCGCGGGGCAGGGGAATCCGAAACGCTGCGCTGACGCGCGGCACCAGCGGCACCAACGGGGGTACGGAAGCAGAAGGCCCCGGCCTGAGACAGGCCGGGGCCTTCTGCTGCCCTTTTCGCTGCTCTCTCTGCCGTGAGTCTAAGCTCTGCCGCAGGTTCAGGTCCTGGCCGTCGGTGTCCAGGAAGAACGGGAGCGGCCCCAGGCCGTCCGAGGAGTCGAGTCCGAACAGCGTGGCCTCGCCGTGCGCCGCGCCCGGCACGAAGGGGCTCTCTGTGGGGCCCGTGTTCCGCCAGGTGTGCAGCTTGCCGTCGCACCGCGCGGTGGTGCCGCCGACACTGGCCGTGGCGCCCTCCTGGGTGAGCTTGACGCCGACGAGGACGGGCCCTGGCTGGGGCGGGGAACACCGGTATGTGCCCGTGAGCGTGATCGTGCCGTTCGGGGCGATCTGCCCGGTCCGGTCGATGGTGACGGTGCCGGGGGCGGCGGCTTGCGCGCCTGCGCTGCCTGGGGTCAGGACCGTCACGAGGGCGGCGGTGACGCAGGCGGAGACGGCGAGGGATGAGAATCGAGCGTTCGTGAGCATGCCCGGCCAACGAGCGTCCGTCCGCGGGGTGTCGCGGATTGAAGCGGACGGGCGACGCCCGCGATTGCGCTGCCGCGAGGTGAAGTGTCGGGACCTTGTCGGGGGCGCTGCCCCCGAACCCCCGCGCCTCAATCGCCGGCGAGGCTGGAAGTGTCGGGGCGCCGCCCCGAACCCCGCGCCTCGATCGCCGGCGGGGCTGGGTTTCCCGCCGGGCGGGCTTGGTTTCCGGTGAACGCTCCGTCGTGCGCAGCCGTACTACGCGGCAGTTCCCACCAGTGAGCCAGCAAGGAGGCCATCCGCGGATGACTGCCCATCGCACTGCCGCCGCCGCGCTCGTCGGGCTCCTGCCGCTCGTGCTCACGGCCGTGGCCGCCGGGCCGGCGCAGGCCCACGGCGCGCCCACCGATCCCGTCAGCCGGGTCGCCGCGTGCGGCCCGGAGGGGACGCAGCGCGCCACGGCCGCCTGCCGGGCCGCCGTCGCGGCGAACGGAGGCTCTGCGTTCGACGCCTGGGACAACCTGCGGCTGGCCGATGTACGGGGCCGGGACCGCGCGTTCGTGCCGGACGGGCAGTTGTGCAGCGGGGGTCTCGACGCGTACCGGGGGCTGGACCTCGCCCGCGGCGACTGGCCCGCGACGAGCCTGAAGGCCGGCGCGCGGTTCACGCTCACCTACCGGTCGACCATCCCGCACCGGGGAACGTTCTCCCTGTACCTCACCAAGCAGGGTTACGATCCGGCCGCGCGGCTGCGATGGTCCGACCTGGCGGCCGAGCCCTTCGCCTCGGCGACCGACCCGGATCTCGTGGGAGGCGCGTACCAGATCTCCGGACGGCTTCCGGCCGGCCTGACGGGCCGCCATGTGCTGTACACGGTCTGGCGGAACTCGGACACACCGGACACCTACTACTCGTGCTCCGATGTCGTACTGGCGGGCGCCACGAAACCCGACGAGGTGAAACCGGACGACACCGAGCCGGACGAGGCCAAGCCCACAGAAATCGTCAAGCCCACAGAAGCGGCCGAGACCGCCGCACCGACTGAGGCGGCCGTGCCGACCGAGGCCGCCGTGCAGGCGATCGTGCCAACGGCGCCGGCCGTGCAGACCGTGCCCACCGAGCCCGCCGTGCAGCCCGCCGCCGCGTCGACGGACCGCGAGGGCCCCAGCAGCGCGACCCTTCTCGTCGGCGGGTCCGCCGCCGCGCTCGCGCTGGCCGCGCTGGGCCTATCCGTACTGCTGCGCCGCCGCCCCGGGGCGTAACCGCGTAGCCCGGGGCGCGCCAACTGCCCCGGCAACCAAGGCTATTCAGAAACCGGAAGGGGTAACGTCTTCAGCGGCTTGACCTGTCCATGTCGATGAAGAGGTGTCCCTTGCGCAGACGTCTGCTTCCCCTGGTTCTCGCCTCGCTCGTCGGGGCCGTGATCGCCACGGCCCCGGCCGCAGCCGACCCGCCCGTGCCACCGGACGTCTACCGGCCCGTTCGCGGTCCCGCCGCGCCCGCCGAGTACCGGTATCTGCAGAAAACCCTGCCGGGGCAGTCGATTCCGCGCCACGCCCACGACCTCGCCGCCGCGCAGGCCAGGAAACTGCCCACCACCGGCGGACGCTGGAAGCCGATCGGGCCGACCAATATCGGCGGGCGCATCGTCTCGCTCGCGCTCGACCCCAAGCGCGCCGACACTGTGTACGCAGCGGCTGCCAGCGGCGGGATCTGGCGCTCCACCGACGCCGGGCAGACGTTCAAGTCCGCATGGCCGGACGACTGGACCCAGGCGATGGGCGCGGTCGCCACCAGCCCCGACGGCAGCCTGTACGCCGGGACCGGCGAGCCCAACCCCGGTGGCGGCTCCATCACGTACGAGGGAACGGGGATCTACCGCTCCACCGACGGCGGCGCCCACTGGAAGTCCCTCGGGCTGCGCGACTCCGGCGCGATCAGCGCCATCACCGTCGACCCGGCCAACCCGCGCCGGTTGTACGTCGCCGCGGCCGGATCGCTCTACAACGGCGGCGGCGACCGGGGCGTCTACCGCTCCGACGACGCAGGAGCCCACTGGCAGCGGATCCTCACCGGTGCCAACGAATTCACCGGCGCCACCGAAGTGATCGTCCAGGGCAAGAAGCTGTACGCCGTGATGTGGGACCACCGCCGTACGCCCGAGCTGCGCACCTACGGTGGCGTCGGCTCCGGCGTCTTCCGCAGCGACAACGGCGGCAGGACCTGGCAGCGGCTCGGCGGGGGCCTGCCCGCCCAGGGCCCCGACGTCGGCCGGATCGGTCTCGCCGTCGCGGGGGAGAGGGTCTACGCCATCGTCAACAAGACCAGCGGACCCTTCGAGGGCTTCTACGCGTCCACGGACGGCGGCGACAACTGGAACCGGACCCCGGACAGCCGGCCACTCACCGACTCGCAGTCCTCCTTCGGCTGGTGGTTCGGCAAGATCTGGACCGACCCGAAGGACGCCAGGCATCTGCATGTCGCCGGGGTCGCGCTGCTGACCTCGAAGGACGGCGGCGACACCTGGACGTACGACGACACGAGCATCCATGTCGACCACCACGCCATGGTCTGGGATTCGCGGCGGCCCGGCCGCGTCTATCTGGGCAACGACGGCGGCGTCTACCGCTCCGACTCGGACGGGGACGGCGGCTGGGTCAAGGCCCGCCATGAGCCGTACACCCAGCTCTACAGCGCGGCGATCAGCCCCCAGGACACCACCCGGATCTCCGGCGGCGCGCAGGACAACGGCTCGCTGCGCTCCTGGGGCGGCGACGGCTTCAACGAGTACCTCGGCGGGGACGGCGAGGAGAACCTGATCAACCCGACCGACGTCAACAATGTGTACGCCTGCTACCAGTACGGCAACTGCTTCCGCTCCACCGACGGCGGCGACAATCTCACCTACTTCGCGGGCGCGACGACCTTCAAGCGGCGCAACTGGTTCACGCCCGTCGTCTTCGACCCGCGCGACCCGAAGATCCTCTACTACGGCTCCGAAGTGCTCAACCGCTCCACCGACGGCGGCGTGACCTGGCAGCCCATCAGCCCCGACCTCAGCGGCGGCCCCGGCCCCGACCCCATCTACACCAACTACGGGACGATCACGAGCATCGCCCCGGCGGGCGACGGACGTACCGTCTACGCCGGAACCGACGACGGCCGGATCTGGGTCACCAGGAACCTGGGCGCCACCTGGACGAAGCTCGCCGAGGGCCGTCCGTGGGTGACCCGTGTGGTTGTCGACCCGCGCGACCCCGACCGCGTCTACACCACCCACTCCGGCTACCGCGCGGGCTCCCCGCTCGCCCATGTCTACGGCTCCACCGACGGCGGCAAGCGCTGGCAGGACCTGTCCGGCAACCTCCCGGCCGCGCCCGTCAACGACCTCGTCATCGGGCGCGGCAAGGCCCTGTACATCGGCACCGACCAGGGCGTGTTCACCGCGCCGACGGGCACTGGGCGCTGGCACCGCCTCGGCCGCGGTCTGCCGCAGGTCCCGGTGGACGACATCGAGTACGACGCCGGCCACCGCCGCCTGGTCGCCGCGACCTTCGGCCGGGGCTTCTACGAACTGACCGCGCGCTGAACCGGCAGAACCGACAGAACCGAAAGCCGTAGCGTCAGAATCTGGAAAGGCCGCAACTCCAGCACCACCGCGTCCTTCTCCGTCCCGACCGACTCATCCGGCAGCGGACGCTCCAAGAGGTCCGTGACCTGCGCACCGGCCAGCGGGAAGCCGGTGCGCAGAGTCGCCTTGGCGCGCCCGCCGTACGACTCGTAGAGCCGTACCACCACATCGCCCGAACGGTCGTCCGCGAGCTTCACCGACTCGACCGTCACCGCCGGGTTGTCGCTGCTCACCAGCGGCTCGGCGGTGTGCGCCGCCGCCGCGACGCGCAGCGGCAGGTTGAGCGCGTACCCCTCGGCGATCGCGTCCTCGACCGTCGCGCCGGGCAGCAGGGCGTACGTGAAGCGGTGGACGCCCTGGTCGGCCGCCGGGTCCGGGCACTGGGGAGCGCGGACCAGGCTGAGGCGGACCGTGGTCGTCGTGGAGCCGTCCTCGCGGGTGGTGCGGCTGACATCGTGCCCGTATGTGGAGTCGTTGACGATCGCGACGCCGTAGCCCGGTTCCGCGACATGGACCCAGCGGTGGCCGGAGACCTCGAAACGGGCCGCCTCCCAGCTGGTGTTGGTGTGCGTGGGGCGGTGGACGTGCCCGAACTGGATCTCCGCGGTGGACCGGTCGGCGCGGACGTCGATCGGGAAGGCGGCCTTGAGGATCTTCTCGGCCTCGTGCCAGTCGATCGCGGTCTCGATGTCGATACGGCGACTTCCGGCGCGGACCGTGACCGTCTGGACGATGCGGGAGCCCTTGCCGAAGGCGCGCTCGACACGGATCGCGCCGAGCAGCGGCCCCGTGGCGGCCACGGTGACCGCATCGGCGTCGAGCAGATCGGTGAAGCGATTCCGGTAGTGCTTATCGATGTCCCAGGCGTCCCAGTGGTTGGGCAGGTCGCTGTGCAGCCGCAGGAGGTTACCGGGCGCGGCGAGGACCTCGCGGCCGGCGGTCAGATCGCGTACGGAGGCGAGGGTGCCGTCGTCGGCGAACTCCACCCGCACCAGGCCGTTGTCGAGGACGCGGTCCGTGACGGTGACGGGTGTCCCTACCGGGACCGCCCCGGTGACCGGTGCGCTGCCGGAGGCCGGGACCTCCACGAAGACGACCGCCGATGAACCGAGCGCCTCGGCGGCCTCCGCCGGGACGGTGACGACCTCCGCCCGCGCGCGCGGACTCGTATTGAACACGGACCAGGCCCCCGCCCCCAGCGCGGACACGGCCGCCGAGGTGAGCTCCTCCAGTTCCTTCGCCACCCTCGCGTACTCCGCCTCCGCCTCCTGATGCACCCAGGCGATGGACGACCCCGGCAGGATGTCGTGGAATTGGTGCAGCAGCACCGTCTTCCACAGCTCGTCCAGCTTCTTGTAGGGGTACGCGTAGTCCGGTGCGTGGAGCGCCGCGGTCGTCGCCCACAACTC
>NZ_JBIUBL010000027.1:0-132529 GCF_044548015.1 Streptomyces sp. NPDC052236
CTGAAAACCGTGCTCGGACACCGTCGCCTTGCCGCCTTGCCGCCTTCAGGGAAGTCGACCCCAGTCACCGGCCACCACAGGCCCGAGTGGCGGCGACGGTCGGCACCATCCGCTGCCCGGACCCGGCGGTTGCAGTGCTCGCCACAAAACCAACGTATATCGCTGACCTGGGGCGATGCGGCGGTCACTTCATGGTCTGCGCGGTCCGGGGTAGTTCGGGCGTGCTCTCGGCGACCCGCGGCGGGGTTCTGGCGCATGTGGGTCCCACAAGTAGCTGGGCCGGACTCCCCGTTCGGTGGAGGCGAGATGGCGGCCGCGGTTGAGCCGTGCAGTACTGGGAGCGCAGGACTCATCGAACTCAGCGAGTGATCACGAGTGGCATCTTGCCGGAGGGTATGTCCTTGCCGGAATCGCCTGACGATTTCTTCGGCCTGCTCACCCCCGACAAACCGGGCGTGGCTGACGAGTCAGCCCGCGGAGCGGCAGCAGGAGGCCATGGACAATTGGACCTCCAGGGGAGGCGGAGACTATCCGGGTGCTGCTGGACCGGCTGGGCGCCGCAGGCGAGGTCGACTGGTCCCGGTACGCGATCGACTCGGTCAGCATCCGGGCAGTCAAAGGGAGCCCTTGACGGGGCCGAATCCGACCGATCGCGGCAAGAACGGGTCGAAGATCCACGTCATCTGCGACCGGGCCAGCCTGCCGCTGTCGGTGGGTATCTCCGGCGCAGACGTCCACGACAGCCAAGCGCTCGTCCCGCTGATGCGCGGCATCCCACCGATCCGCGACTTCGACCACCTGCACAATTGGGCTGCGGCGCAGGCAGATCGTGCCCCGCTTCGCCGCCGGGGCGTGGAGACATCCGGCCGCCTGGGCCGCCACCGCTGGGTGGTCGAGCGCACCATGTCCTGCCTCAATGGCTGCCACCGCCTGCACAGGCGCTACGAGCGCAAAGCCGAGCACTTCCTGGCCTTCGTCGGCATCGCCGGCGCCCTCATCTGCTACCGCCACTACACCAACTGCGACGACCGCTTATTGGTTTGCCGCCGGCCAGCCCGGTCGGATAGAAAGCTTGGATGCTAAGAGGCAGCAAGGTTGGGCTCAGGGCCCGGCACGAGGACGACATCCCGATCCTGCAGGCCGAGCTCTACGACGACGTGGTCAACTCCTCGCGGGCCGAAGGCGGGCCGTGGCGGCCGATCACGCCCGGCTCGAAGGACTCGCGGCTGGTGGTGGACGACAAGGAGCAGGGGCACGTTCCGTTCTCCGTGGTGGAGTTGGAGGGCGGCACGCTGATCGGCACCGCGTCGCTGTGGAGCATCGACAACCACAATCGGTCCGCGCACATCGGCCTGGGGCTGCTGCCCTCCTCCCGCGGCAAGGGCTACGGCACCGACGTGGTCGCAGTGCTGTGCCACTACGGTTTCGTCGTGCGCGGCCTCCAGCGGCTGCAGATCGAGACGCTGTCGGACAACGCCGCGATGCTGCGCTCCGCCGAGCGCAACGGCTTCGTCCGCGAGGGCGTGCTGCGCTCCTCGGCCTGGGTGATGGGCGAGTTCCTGGACGAGGTGCTGCTCGGGCTCCTCGTCCAGGACTGGAAGCCGGACTCGAAGGGCTAGGCTGCCGCCCGACGGTCAAGGGCGGGGCCGTGGAGCCGACATGGACGGCCGAGGGCCAGGACAGCGACGTTGTCCCGCGTGAGGCGTGGGTCCTGTTCGCCGACCGACAAAGCGATACGCCCGGGCCGCCACCGCTGGGCGGTCGAGCGCACCATGTCCTGGCTCAACAGCGACGATCCCGACGCCGCGGCTGTACGTGAGGGTGATCAGGGCTTGGGGTTGAGATTCCATAGGCGGTGGGGTCCTGGTGTCAGCGTCGGACCGTGGCGGTCCGTCCGACGGCGGTCGGTGGCGTTACCCGAAGCGCCGGGCTCGGTGGCCGCGGCGCGGACGGCCCTAGCGGTGCGTACGGGGCGTTGTCGTCGCCCAAGCTGACGAACGTGGACCCTGCGGGGCCAAGGCGCCTACGAAAAACTCGTCGAGGTACAGGGGCCGGTCGATGATCAGGAGCCTGGCGGTGTCGTGGTCGGCGAGGACAGCGGCGCGGGGCAGTCGGAACTCGGACGTTGCCCAAGAGGGGTTCGCGTTGTCCCACAGGTAGCCGCACAGCGTGTCCTGGTGGCGGCGCTGGGTCCAGTCCTGGATGTGGGTGGACCACTGGCGGGCAGAGCCTGGGCGGCGCCGTGGGCGAAGCGGTCCAGGTCGGCGCGACGGGGCAGCGTCCTCGTGGCGTGATGGAGGGTTCTTTTGTACTCCCGGTCGTATCCGGAGCGGCTGGAAGGCATGGGGGTGTCTTTCAGAGATTCAGGTGCTCGGTGCCGGTCACACGGCAGGCCACTGTCGCGGGAGCGTGGACGTGTAAGGCCGGCGCGTTGACGAGCATTGTGTCCAGCGGAAACGCCCGAATCTGGGCTCGGTGAGCAGTGGCATTGTCGGTGGATGTTAGGCAATCAGTCGTTCCTCCGCGAACAGTTCGATGACGTTGGGGGAGGGAACGGAGTTGGACCCAGGCGCGTGTGGCCCCCACGGTGACTCATGAGGCGACAGTGCAGGGCGAGGATTGTGGACAGCTTCCGCCGGTTGACGCCTCACGGCGTACGAGATCGTGCCACCCGGTGCCGACCGGCTTCGGCCCCTACGACATCCACTGAGCGGACGAACTCCTGCACGACATGGGATTGCCATCCCGCCGCGCCGGCAACCTGCTGGCCGAATACCTGCTTCCCGGCGGGGCCGGACACTGACAAGTTTGAACCTGCTCGTCACCGCCCTGACCGGATACCGAGGATGTCCGGTCGGCCGACGAGTGGCCGACCGGACATCGGGCTCAGGGGAGGTCGAACCGATCGAGGATCATGACCTTGTCCCACGCGGCCACGAAGTCACGCACGAACTTCTCTTCCGCGTCCTCGCACGCGTAGACCTCCGAGGCGGCTCGGAGCTGGGAGTGCGAACCGAAGATGAGGTCGACGGCGGTGGCGCTCCACTTGACCTCGCCCGTGGCGCGATCCCGACCTTCGAAAACATTCTCAGCCGAGGCCGACGCCTTCCACTCCGTGCCCATGTCGAGCAAGTTGACGAAGAAGTCGTTGGTCAATGTCTCCGGCCGGTGGGTGAAGACGCCATGTGAGGATCGCCTGAAGTTGGCGTTCAGTACCCGCATGCCGCCGATCAGAACCGTCATCTCGGGAGCGGTCAGCGTCAACAGGTTGGCCCGGTCCAGCAGGAGAGTCTCCGGCGACAGCTTCTCTCCCGCTCGGAGGTAGTTGCGGAACGCATCTGCCCTGGGCTCGAGCACGGCGAACGACTCCACGTCGGTCTGCTCCTGCGAGGCGTCCGTGCGTCCCGGCACGAACGGGACTGTGATGTCGTGCCCGGCGTTTTTCGCCGCTTGCTCGACGGCCGCGCACCCGCCCAGGACGATCAGGTCAGCGAGCGAAACCTTCGTTCCGCCGGACTGTGAGAGGTTGAAGTCCTGCCGGATCTGCTCGAGGGTCCGCACCACCTCGGCCACCTCGGGCAGGTCATTGACCTCCCAGCCCCTTTGCGGCGCGAGTCGAATCCGTGCCCCGTTGGCCCCGCCACGCTTGTCGGTGCCGCGGAAGCTCGCCGCCGACGCCCAAGCGGTGGCCACCAGCTGGGAGATGGACAGTCCCGAGGCGAGGATCCTGCCCTTGAGGGCAGCGATGTCCTCGTCCGCGACCAGTTCATAATCGGCCTCGGGGACGGGGTCCTGCCACAGCTGCGGCTCGGGAACCCACGGGCCGAGGTAGCGCGAGACGGGTCCCATGTCGCGGTGCAACAGCTTGTACCACGCCTTGGCGAACGCTCCCGCGAGCTTGCCCGGGTTCTCGTGGAAGCTCTTCACGATCGGCCCATAGACCGGATCCACCTTCAGCGCGAGGTCCGTCGTCAGCATCATGGGAGCGTGCCTCTTCGACGGATCATGGGCATCAGGCACAGTGCCCTTGGCCGAGGGATCCGTGGGAGTCCACTGCTTCGCACCGGCCGGGCTCGTCGTCAGCTCCCAGTCGTACCTGAACAGATTGTCCAGATACCCGTTGTCCCACTTCGTCGGCTCCGAGGTCCATGCGCCCTCAAGCCCACTGGTGAGCGCGTCGGCGCCCTTGCCGCTGCCGTACGTGTTCCTCCAGCCGAGGCCTTGCTGTTCGATGGGGCAGGCCTCGGGTTCCGGACCGATGTACTCGGGGTCGACCGCACCATGGCACTTGCCGAACGTGTGGCCGCCGACAATGAGCGCAACCGTCTCCTCGTCATTCATCGCCATACGCCCGAACGTCTCGCGAATGTCCCTGGCGGCAGCCATCGGATCCGGGTTACCGTTGGGCCCCTCCGGATTGACGTAGATAAGGCCCATCTGCACGGCACCGAAAGGACCGGCGAGTTCCCTGTCGCCGCTGTAGCGCTCATCTCCGAGCCAGGTGTCTTCGGGCCCCCAGAAGATTTCCTCGGGGTCCCAGATGTCCTCTCGCCCGAAGCCGAATCCGAACGTCTTGAACCCCATCGATTCCATGGCACAGTTGCCGGCGAAGACCAGAAGGTCGGCCCAGGAGATTTTCCGGCCGTACTTCTGCTTGACCGGCCAGAGCAAACGGCGTGCCTTGTCGAGGCTCGCGTTGTCCGGCCAACTGTTGAGGGGGGCAAAGCGCTGAGCGCCGGAGCCGCCACCGCCCCGGCCATCGGCTGTGCGGTACGTTCCCGCGGCATGCCAACTCATCCGGATGAAGAGCGGCCCGTAGTGGCCGTAGTCGGCAGGCCACCAGTCCTGGGACGTCGTCATCACCTCGAAGACGTCCTGCTTCAGCGCGTCGAGGTCGAGGGTATTGAGCTCTTCCGCATAGTTGAAGTCCTCGCCCATCGGATTGGACCGGGGCGAGTGCTGGTGGAGAACCTGAAGGTCCAGCTGATTCGGCCACCAGTCCCGGTTCGTCCTGGGCCGGGTCGGCGTAGGGGTCGGGGAGGGGATTACCGGGTTCTCGCTTTCGCTGCCGGACACGTCCGTCCTTCTTCCTGTCTCGGTGTTTCCTTCTGCTGGCTGCTGGCTGCTGGCTGCTTGCTCTTGAGGCTGTTTGCTTTTCTGGTGTCGAGCACTGACCAGACCCGCGGCGGTCAACGCGGGGCTAGGGGCCGGCGAGAACCTGTCCTCACGAACGACGCCGATGATCGAGCGTGTGTCGGCGTCCGTATGGTCGCGCACCGCAGACCGCGCCGCTACGAGAACACGCAGAGCACCCCGGCGTAACAAGCAGTCAAATTTCTGATTCCGGCATGTGGGCCAAACGTCTGGTCATCGTCCGACGCCCGCCGCCACAACGTGGCTGAGGCCGGCCCTGTCCGGCATACGCAGCATCGCCCGCCCCAGCAGGCCCACCGCCCTTATGGAGTTCCTCCCAGCGGCGTGTCGTCGCGGACGTCGTCGACGGCGAGTCAGAGCTATCCACCGCAGGCCGTGCCAAGCGCTACGACCCCCACGCACGCCTTGGGGCCCAGAGGGGGAAGTCGAGGGACTCGGCAGGAGCCAGGAGGCGAGCGTTATGACGGCCAGGGTGCCCCCGAGGCTGATCTGCGTGGCCGGCGAGTTCACCCGGTACGACGTACACGACGTTCACGCCGTACGCGAGCACCGCCGCAGTATCGACCTGGTCCGCTACTGCTTCTTCGGTAACGATCACTTCGGTCTGGAGACCGTCGCTTCGGTAGTCGCCCGGACCGCGGTATCCGTACTACCCGATGCACCACTGCTGTCGAGGTGCCGCGTCGGCGCAGGGCGGAGGGAGTAATGGCGGAGCTCGGCGATGCCCGCCTTCTCCAGGGAGCCGCTGTCCGAGTTGCGCTGTGCGGGCACGATGTGGAGCTGCGGTGCCGGCTCCCGCCAGTCGCGCGGCCTGGCCGAGCGACTGGGGGCCTCAGCACCAGCTCGCCCTCGACGTTGATCCCGACAGCGATGCGGCATGCGTGCAGCGGACCGCCGAGCTCAGAGCCCGGCGACTTTGGCGCTCGCCGACAGCTCGTAGACCAGGGTGACCGTGCGGCGGCTGCCGGGCGGGAGGGTGACGTCCCAGCGGGCGATGCCTTCGGCGTCGACCACGTCGGGCGCCGGGGAGCAGGCTTCCTTGCGCAGGTGTACCTCCACCGCCGAGGTTTCGGAGACCGGAATCCGCTCTCGCAGGACGACCACCCGTTCGCCGTGCTCCCCGGGGGCGGAGAACCGGGACAGGTGCAGCCGGACCGTGCGGGTGACCACGGTCCGCTGCATGATTCCGGCGGAGTCGCGGGACTCCTCGGCCTGCCGGACCACCCGGTGGTCGTCGCAGCTGCCGAAGGCGAGCTCGACAGGGGCGCCGAGGGCGGTGAAGTCCAGCGTGCCGCGGCCGCTGAATCCGCTGCCGCGGACCAGGTCCACGGGCCCGGCGAGCAGCACATGGCCGGACAGGTTGTCCAACCGCACCACCTGGGTGACCAGCGGGGACAGCTCGGGTGAGCAGGCGTACTCGCTGCTCGCGGCCGTGGTGAAGACGGAGAGCGGCACCCGGTGGGCGCGGCCGTCTCCGGGCACGGAGACCGGCGCGGGGGAGTTCAGCACCCGTGCCTCGCCGCCGTCGTCCACCCCTGGCAGGCCGAGCACCGGGGCGGGGCCGAGGTCCCCGATCTCCTCCTCGCGCAGTTCGACGTCGACCGTGCGGCGCTCCGCCGCGGAGCGCTCCTTGAGCGTCAGCCGGTCCTCGCCCAGCCGCGGTGGATCGGTGGCCGACGCGGACCGGGCCGTCGAGAACGTCAGCCGTACGTCCGACCAGTCCTCGCCGGTGCGCTGCCAGACCATCGCGTCGGTCTCCAGCGTCAGAGACTCCCCGTCGAGCACGGCCCGGTAGGCGGGCCGCCACAGCGCACAGGGGGTGAGGTGGCTCAGGCGCAGCCGGACCGGCCCGGCGACCGCGGCCTCCACGGTCAGCTCGATATGACCGACCAGCTCGGCGGGCTCTCTCTCGGAGAGGTCCATGGCCTGCTGGGCCTCACCGAGTTCGACAGCGAGGGCGGCCAGCCGGGCTTCCACGGTGCGGAGTTGCTCGCCGTACGAGTCGCGCTCTTCGTCCACCCGGTCCAGTTCGCGGGCCCAGCGGGGCCCTTCGCTCTCCCCGGAGCCGGCGCCTTCGCCGATGTCCCGCAGCAGATCGGCGGCGAGGCGGCCGAGCAGGTCGAGGCGGGCATGCAGCCGATCGCGTCGCTGCCCCAGGGCGAGCTGCTCCTCTTCGATGGTGTGCGCTCGGTGGCGCAGCGCGGAGTCGTCGTCGGCGGACGGCAGCGGCCCGCGCGGCGTCCAGGTGCGGACGATCCGCACGTCCAGCACGGTCGCGGGATGATCGGCGGTCAGCTCGGCATGGAGGGTACGGTCGACGGCCAGGGCACTGACCGGCCCGAGACGCAGCCGCTGGACCCCGGCCTCCAGGTCAAGCACGACAGCGCGCTCGATGTGGGCGCGGTCCTCCAGGCAGGTGACGGCGGTGACGGGGAGGGCGATCGGCTTCGGTGCCGTGGACATGGCGTGTGTCAGCTCCTGCGGTTTCCGCCGGCCAGGGCCTTGCCGGCCGGGATGCGGATCTCGTAGCCGCCGTCGAGGGCGGCGGTGCCGCCGGCGGGCAGGTCCACCCGCCAGACGCGGGTCCCCGGGGCATGGTGCTCGGGCCCCGTGCCGTCCTCGGGTGCCGTCCAGTCGGCCCGCTCCTCGATCCGGACGTCCGCTTCGGAGGTGACCGGCACCCGCTCGCGGACCTCGACGGTGACGGGCCTCGCGAGCCGATTGGCCAGCTCCAGGTGGACGCGGTGGTCGAGCACGGTGGTGTTGTTGCGCAGGCCCGAGGTCGACTCGCGCAGGTTCGTACGGCGGGTGACCCGGATGCCCTCGGCCGGCCCGAGCCCCACCCGGCGGACACCGCCGGGGGCGAGCGTGGGCAGTGCTGAGGTCAGCAGGAAGTCGTCGTCGACGGTGACCTCCACCGGGCCGGCCAGCAGAGCCTGGTCGGTGGCGTTGGAGAGTACCAACGTCGCGTACACGGTCTGGTCCACGGACGGCACGCAGAGGTACTCGGTGCGCAGACCGACCGGAATCTCGGCGACGGTGATGGTGTGCCAGGTGCCGTCCGACGGAATGTCGGCGCGGGCGGTGGCATCGAAGCGGTGGTCGAAGGAACCCGCCGACTCGCGGGGCCGCACGGCGTGTCCGGGCAGCGGCAGCGCGGCCACCGCTTCGGCGCGGCGACGGTACTCGGCCGCCAACGCGTCGAAGGGAGAGCCGGGAAACAGCCTGCCTCTGCGACCGCCCTGCTCGTCGGGGCCGCACAGGACGAGGGCGGCGTAGTCGAGCTCGGCACCGCTCGGCTGCGGAGGACCGGCCGCCGGTGCCGGTGCCGGAGGCGGTGGTGGCGCAGCCCGGCCAGGAGCCGCCGGTGCCATGGCGGCGGGAGGCCCCGCGAAGGACCCGCCGCCGGTACGCGGCCTGCCGCCCGGTCGCGACCGGACCGGCTGAGCAGCGGGCGGCAGTGGCGGAACGGGACCGGATGCGAAGTCGCCCGCGGTAGCCACGGGCGCGGAGCCTGCCACGACAGCCGCAGGTACGGCGGTCGTGGCAGGGCGAGGGCCGGCCGCCTCGTACCCGGTGAACAGGTCGGCGAGCCCCGCCGGGGGCTCGCGCCAGCCAGAAGGCGTGGGGGCGGGCTGACGGCGTCCGATCCGGATCGAGCGGAGCCTCGGCAGGTCGGTGCGGCGCAGCAGGTCGGCGGTGGCCAGGGCGATCCGCACGCCGGTCCAGTCCTCCCCGGTGCGCTGGGCGACCGAAGCGCGCAGCACCAGACGGCCGGTGCCGTCGCCCTGACGGTGGGCGAGACGGTAGGCCGGCACCCAGACGGCGCCCGGCACTCCGTATTCCAGCTCCAGCTCCACGTCCGCGTCACTGGTGCCGTCGAGGGTCACGACCGCGGAGACCGTGGTCTCCACGTGCGCTGACGGTGCGTCGGTGGAGGCGCGGGCGAGCCTGTCCGTGGCGACGGTGAGCTCGTGCTCGACGCGGCGCAGCGCCTCCTCCAGCTCAACGAGGCGGGTGTGCAGTCCCGTCAGCCGCTCGTCGACGAAGTCGGCGAGTTCCAGCCACGCGTCGACCGGGGTGCGGCGGTGCGGGTCCTCGCGCCTGCGGGCCGGCGGGACCGGGTGCAGAGCCCTGACCTCCTCGATCAGGCTCAGCTGCCGGTCCCGGCGTCCCCGCGCCGCCGCGTACTCGTCGCGCAGCCGCTCGACCTCTCGCCGCAACTCGCCGGGCACGCTGATGCCGAGCGGTTCGGCCTCGACGTCCACCCGGGCCTCGGTGACGCGCACCCAGGGGGCGCGCAGGACACGGGCCCGCAGTGAGCCCGGGGCCAGCGAGCGGGGCAGTCCCGTCACCCGCACCCGGCCGTCCGACGGCACGCTGCCCCGGGCCAGGCGGCGGCAGACCGCGCCCTGCGCGTACACCACGACCGAATCGAGGGTCGACCCCCACCTCTGTGCTGTCTCAGCCGCCATGCGCTCCGCCCCCCATCGCGTCCATGCTGAGCGAAGCCTACGCCTGAGCCGTCCGCGCATCCGCGTCGAGTCCCGATGTCAGTGGCCCGTCGTACGGGCGCGGCATGAGCGCCTCCGACGAAGGCCGTGAGCTTGCCTCGCCCTGCCGGAGACACCGAGAAGGAGGCTTGGTCCATGCCCACCTTCCGGGTCACCGGGAAGATGTTCCTGACCCTGCCCGACGAAAAGACATCGATGGCCGTCGGGCCGACGAGGGGCTTCTCGACGCCTAGGCTGGCTGGAAGGCCTTGTGGCCGACGCCTACGCACTGGACGTCGGCTGTCGTGGAGTCGTACCCCTCTGCAGGAGATCCTCATGGACTACTTCGACCTTGGGACCTTCACCCGGCCCGTGTCGACTCGTTCGCCGGAAGCGCAGCGCTGGTTCGACCGCGGTCTGGTGTGGGCCTACGCGTTCAATCACGAAGAGGCGGTCACCTGCTTCGAATCGGCGGCTGCCGCGGATCCTGATTGCGCGATGGCGTACTGGGGTGTCGCGTACGCCCTGGGCCCCAACTACAACAAGCCCTGGGAATTCTTCGACGACGTCGATCTGCGGCGCACGGTGGAACAGACGCACGCCGCCGTCGAACGGGCTCACGCGCTGCGCGACGGGGCCACGCCGACTGAGCGCGCGCTCATCGAGGCGCTGCGCAAGCGCTATCCCTCCTCGCGCGCCGCGGAGGACTGTTCGATCTGGAACGAGCCCTACGCCGCGGCCATGCGCGCCGTGCACGAACTCGCGCCCGACGACCCGGACGTTGCCACGCTCTACGCGGACGCGCTGATGAACCTCACTCCGTGGCAGCTGTGGGACCTGCGTACGGGCGAGCCCGCGCCCGGTGCCCGCACGCTGGAGGCGAAGGCCGTCCTCGACCGCGCGCTGCCGAGCGAGACCGGCGCCGATCATCCGGGCGTCCTGCATATGTACATTCACCTGATGGAGATGTCGCCGGCACCGGAGAAGGCCCTCGCGGTCGCCGACCGGCTGCCGGGACTGGTGCCGGACGCGGGGCACCTGCACCACATGCCCTCACACCTCGACGTGCTGTGCGGGGACTACCGGCGGGTCGTGTCCGGCAACAGTGATGCGATCAAGGCGGACGAGAAGTATCTGCAATGGGCCGGCGCGATGAATTTCTACACGCTGTACCGCTCGCACAATTACCATTTCAAGATTTACGGCGCGATGTTCCTCGGCCAGTCCAGGACGGCACTGGAGACGGCCGCGCAACTCGAGGCGTCCATTCCCGAGGAACTGCTGCGCGTGGAGAGCCCGCCCATGGCCGACTGGCTGGAGGGGTTCCTCGCCATGCGGGTTCACGTGCTGATTCGGTTCGGCCGGTGGGCGGACATCCTCGCGTTGCCGATGCCGCCCGACCCGAAGCTGTACTGCGTCACCACAGCGATGCTGCGCTACGCGCGCGGAGTGGCGTACTCGGCTACCGGGGCGATTGCCGAGGCCGAGGCCGAACGAGAGCGGTTCGGCCGTGCGGTGGAACGCGTTCCCGAGACACGGACGCTGTTCAACAACACGTGCCGGGACATTCTGGCCGTCGCCTCGGCCATGCTCGACGGCGAGCTCGAGTATCGCAGGGGCGAGTACGACCTGGCGTTCGCATCCCTGGAGCGCTCCATCGAGCTCGACGACAGCCTTCCCTACGACGAACCGTGGGGCTGGATGCAGCCCACTCGTCACGCGTACGGGGCGCTCCTGCTGGAGCAGGGCCGCGTCGAGGAGGCCGAGGCCGTCTACCGGGCCGACCTCGGGCTCGATGACACCCTGCCCAGATCCTCGCAGCATCCTGGAAACGTCTGGGCCCTCCACGGCTTCCATGAGTGCCTCGTCCGGCTGGGCAAGACGGGTGAAGCCGGCATCGTGGCCCAGCAACTCGTCGTCGCCACCGCACTCGCGGACGTCCCCATCGAGGTGTCGTGCTTCTGTCGCCTCGACACCGCGGGCGCGCAGGGCGGCTCCTGCTCCGGATGATCCGTGACAGCGCGAACCGATGCTGTGTCGCAGCTCCGCCGCCAGCCGCGGGGGAGCTGCGTGCTTGGGTGACCCCGATGGGGGCCGCGCGACACGTCGTCGTGAGGCCGCTGCGGCTCTTACGGAAGGTCGGCGGCGGGCGTTGGCCGGTGCCCGCTCGGCGTATCAGCCCGGCGAGCCGGCCCAGTGCGACCTGTGGTTCCCGCCGGCGGACATTCCGCTGGGCTTTGGGCAGGCCGGCCGCCCGCCGGTACTGGTGGTGGCCGGTTATTCGCGGGTGATTACCGCCCGGAGTCGGGGCGGCCTTGAGGATCTCGTGCCCCCACGCCGGGACCGACCCAGCACAGCGGGACCAACCTCAGCATCGGGGCCGACTCCGACGGCTCCGGCAAGGCCGGCGGGACGAGCTACGGCAATGTGCGGGACGGTGACATGAGCACCTACTGGTCGCCGGCCGGTTCGACCGGTTCCATCTCGATCAAGTGGGGCTCCGCTACCGCAGTGTCCAAGATGAACATCAGGGAGGCGTCAGGCTCCGCAGGTGGTATCGGATCCTGGAGGGTCGTCAACGGCGACACCGGCGCCGTCCTGACCTCCGGCAGCGGGGCGGGCGTCATTGCTTTCCCCCGGACCTCGCTGCACAAGATCACCTTCGAGATCACCGGCTCGACCGGCACGCCGAAGATCGCCGAGTGCGAGACCTACGCCGGGTAGCGGCACGGTCCAGCCCCTCCGTCCGGGACCGGCATCCCCCGAAGCCGCCGTGCAGCAGTAAGGCACTCGGCATCCACGCCGTGACCGCCACCCGCTGCTGATCACCGAAACGGGGGCCGTCAGATGCGGCCCCCGGTCTCGGACCGTCAGGGTCCCGGACGGGTCCCCGCCGCACCCCTTCGGCCTAACCCGTGGGTAGTGATTGACTGTGTCCGCGAGCCAACCCCAGGAGGCCCCGTGTCCGAGCCCGACCGCTCCGCCCGTCTGCTGGCCGGGCTGCTCGCAAGCGCGGGCGCGGCGCACTTTCTCGCTCCTCGCCAGTTCGATGAGATCGTGCCGCGCTCGCTGCCGGGCGAGCCGCGAACATGGACGAGGGTGAGCGGCGTCGCCGAACTGGTGCTCGCGGCCGGGATCGCTCTGCCACGGACCCGCCGGGTGAGTGCTCTCGCCGCGGCGGGCTTCTTCGTGACGGTGTTCCCGGCGAGCGTGAAAATGGCGTACGACTGGCGCCACCGGCCGACATCACAGCGTGCGGCGGCCCTGGGACGGCTACCGCTCCAGGTCCCGTTGGTCCTCTGGGCGAGGAACGTCGCCCGCTCCACCTGCCGCTGATCTGCCGCCGCCGCCCGCCCCCTGCCGTCGCGAGCGTGTCCGCCCGCGGACGCGTCAAGCCCGACCATGTGCCTCCTGCGAGCGTCGCGACAGTGAGTCGATGACCACCGCGGCGAAGAGCACCCCGCCCGTGATGATGAACTGGACGGCAGCGGGGGTGTCCGTGATCGCCATCCCTGAGGCGATCGACTGGATGATCAGTATGCCGAGCACCGCGGACCAGGTGGTACCGCGTCCTCCGAACAGGCTGGTGCCACCGATGACGGCTGCCGCGATGGCATTGAGCAGCAGGACACCCGAGCCTGAACTCTGGCTCACCGAGGTGATGCGCGAGGCCAGGAACAGGCCGCCGACCGCGGCCATGGTGCCCGAGACCGCGAGCACCGCGGTCTGCACCCGCGTCACACTCAGGCTGGCGCGACGGGCGGCCTCGACACCGCCGCCGAGTGCGTAGACCTGCCGCCCGTAGTGCGTACGGCGGAGAACGATGTCGAGGCCGGCCACCACCACGAGGAAGATCAGGAGCGCGAGCGGCAGACCCTGGAAACGGTTGAGCAGATACGCGGTGGCGAACGCGATCACCGCGAGTACTCCCGTGCGCACCGCGATTCCCCGGAGCGAGCGGTGTGGCATGCTGACTGCCTTGCGGCGCTGCATGCCCTGGTAGGACACCAGGAACACCATGCCCGCGCCGATCGCCGCCACGCCGTAGGCGACGCCGTCGTTGGTGAAGTAATAGCTGGTCAGCTTGGCGACGAGCCCGTTCTCGTCGAGGTTGACAGTGCCGCTGGTCCCGAGGATGTAGAGCATGAGGCCGTTCCAGGTGAGCAGCCCCGCGAGTGTGACGACGAACGCAGGCACCCGGGTCCTGGCGAAGGAGAAGCCTTGGATGGTTCCCGCCGCGGTACCCGCGAGCACCGCGACGATGACGGCAAGCCATTCCGGCACACCGTTGTTCACATTCAGAACGGCGAAGGCAGCCGCCGCGAGGCCGCTGATCGAGCCGACCGACAGGTCGAGTTCACCGAGCAAGAGCACGAAGACGATGCCGACCGCGATCAGACCCGTGCCCACGATGTCCACGCTGAGATTGGACAGGTTCCGGGGTGAGAGGAAGTTCTCGTTGAGGGCCTGGAAGGTGATCCAGACCGCGGCGAGGACGAGGACGACGGGGAGCGAGCCCAGTTCACCGGCTCTCACCTTGTGCCGGAAGACGGCGACCCTGCTCTCCACGGCACGGGCGATGGCCCGCCCGCGGTGCGGTTGACGGGCCTCGGCGTCGGGTGCGGTGGCTTCGGCCCGCGTGTTGTCCGCCATGTTGCGCATCCCTTTCACCATCCCGCCTCCCGGGAGGCGGGCCGGCGGGGCACGTTTTCCGTGGCGCCGGTGATGGAGGAGATGATCTGTTCCTGAGGCGAGGTGTTCACGTCGAAGAAGCCGTTGTTACGACCGAGCCGGAGCACAGCGGCCCGGTCCGCCAGAGCTTTGACATCGCCCATGTTGTGGCTGATGAGCAGTACTCCCACGCCGCGGTCACGGAGCTCGTCGACGAGGTCCAGGACCTCGGCGGTCTGCTCGAATCCCAGAGCCGCGGTCGGTTCGTCCAGGAGGAGGACCCGCGGGCCGCCGAGGAGCGAGCGAGCGATGGCGACCGTCTGCCGCTGGCCGCTGGACAGTGAGACGACGGGGGCGCGCAGATCGGGGATTCTCCTGGTCAGGCGTTCCAACAGGTGTCTGGTGCGGCGCTCCATCTCCATCTCGTCGAGGAACCCGAATCTGCGGATTTCCCGTCCGAGGAACAGATTGCCTACGACGTCGAGGTTCGCGCACAGCGCGAGGTCCTGGTAGACGGTGGCGATGCCGAGGTCCCGGGCGTCGTGGGGGCGCCTGATGTGGACCGGTCGGCCCTCCCACTCGATGGCGCCCTTGTCCGCGGGGGTGACGCCGGAGATCACTTTGACCAGGGTGGATTTGCCGGCCCCGTTGTCGCCCAGAAGAGCGACGACCTGGCCGGCGTGGATCTCCAGCTCGATGTCTGTGAGGACCTCGACGACACCGAAGCGCTTGCACACGCCGTGCAGCGCCAGCAAGGGGGGAGCCGGCACGGAAACCATCTCCTTCCCCGGGGCCCGGACCTGGTCGCAACCGGCCTGTCAGGTCAGCCCGGCCTGCTTGCAGGCGGTCCCGAGTTGGGGGGTGCAGATCTGCTGGATCGTGTACACGCCGTCCTTCACCAAGGTGTCCTTGATGTTGTCGACGGTCACGGACACGGGGGTGAGCAAGACGGCCGAAACCACCATCCCGCGGGGGGTCGTCACCTTGCTCGTGGCAACCCGGTCGAGGCTTTCATCGCGGGCCGCGGCCACGGCCATGGCGGCACCGGCGGAAGCCTCAGGTCCGAAGGGCTTGTAGACGGTCATGTACTGATCGCCGCCGACAATACGCCGCAAGGCTCCGAGTTCGGCGTCCTGCCCGGTGACGGGGGGCAGCGGGTTGACCTTGTTTCCTTTGAGGGCGGAGATGCTGCCGGCGGCGAGGCCGTCGTTGGCTGCGTAGACGCCGTCGATATTGCCGGCGCCGAGGGCGGAGATGGCTCCGGACATGTTCATGTTCGCGGTCTCCGCCCTCCACTGGGGTGTGTCATAGGATTTGCCGATCTTCACTTTCTCGTTGAGCACGGACAGCGCGCCCTTCTTGAACGCGATCGCGTTGGGGTCGCTGGGGTCGCCGTTCATCATGACGATCTGGTTGCCATCCGCCCTGTCACCCATGGCCTGCAGCAGCGCCCTGCCCTGGAGCCTGCCGACCTCCTCACCGTCGAAGGTGACATAACCCGCGATCGGGCCCTCGGCAAGGCGGTCGTAGGCGATCACCGGGATGTCCGCGTCGTGCGCCTTCTTGACGGTGGAGCCGAGCGATCTGGCGTCCACAGCCACGAGCACCATCGAATCCACGCCCTTGCTGATCATGGCGTCCATCTGTTGCTGTTGAGCGGCCACATCGCCCCTGGCATTGGCATGCTCGACCCTGCAGTCGTCGCACAGTTCCTTGATCTTCTTCTCCAGCAAGGGCCTGTCCTGTGTCTCCCAGCGAGCCGTGGTGGCGTCCGGCAGCAGCAGACCGATCTCAGGCGTGTTTCCCGCGCCGGAGTTGTTCCCGGCGCCCGACCCGCAGGCCGCGAGAGCAACGGCCGTCGAGACCACGGTCATGGCGATGGCCGCGTCCCGTATGCAGGCCTTCATGTGAGAGACCTCCCTTGTCCTTCACCTCGCGTGGCGAGGGGCGCTCACGAGTACCCGTGACCGGCCTTCACCGGGATGAGGCCCAGGTGTTGCGTCCCATCGGCGTACACCAGTTGGTGGGGGACCAGCGGGGCGACGCCTGCCTCTCCCGTCGGGTTCGGCCGGAGCGGTGCGCGCGTGGGGAAATGACGCGCGTGCATCGCGGCGTCAAGAGGTCCGTGTGCGGCTCGGCCGGGCCACCGTGTGACGCGGCGCGACGGCGCAGGCCGCGTTGAGCCAGGTGGCCACGTCAGCCTGGCGATGGGGGCGAACACCGGTCCCTTCCTTCACACGCGGTTGCAGCTCTGGCGGTCGCGGAGCGGCCTCGGCCGTCCCGGCGACAGGGGCCTTGGCCCGACAAGCCCGGCATCGGCGGCTCTCTCATCGAGTATGGCGATACCCGGCTTCCTCGCCATGCCACGCGTACTGCAGGTCCAGCGGCCAACAGACGACCACGTCGTAAGTGTGACACCGGCTGTGGCGATCTGCGAACGCAGCGGCCCATCGGTGTTCGGCTCGCGCCCGAGCGTGCCCCGAGCGCACCCCGTGCTCGGCCCGGCGCGCGAAGACCGGTGGCCCCGGGCCGGGGCCACCGATGGCAATCAGGTGGATATTCAGGTTGATATGTCTGGTTGGCCCGTATGTGCGATTCTGGTTGTAGTGTCCCGATCTTGTCGGCACCAGCGGCATGGACGGGAGGTGGTTGCGGACATGCCTCATGACGGCCGCGCCCGGGCCGGAGTCACGCAGCTCCGGGCATCCGAGGTCGGCGCCGCAGACACCGGTTCACCGTCTCCGGTGCCAGAGGCCGCCGTGAGCGCTTGGGCCCTGACGTTCGCCGGAGCGGCGCTGGCAGCGGTCTATGCGCGCGGGGCCGGAAATGAAGAGCTTCGGTTGGTGGAAACGGCTGGATACGCCACTTTCCAGCTGCCGGAGCGGTTGCCCCTGTCCGGTGGCTCACCCGCGGCGCACGCCTTCCGCACCGGCCGGCCTCTGTGGCTGAACCCCGCGGCACTCGCCTCCTACTCCGAGGGTGGGACGACGCCGCCGCGAGCGGAGGCGTCGCTCGGTGCGCTGCCACTGGGGACAGAGGGCAGGCGGCTGGGCTGCCTCGTCGTCATGGGGGGTTCCGCGGACGGCTTCGAGGCCGAGCAACGGCGCTTCCTGGAGCGGTACGCCGAAGCGATTGCCGACATGCTGGAGGCCGGGACGGGCCGACCCGCGCCGCCGTCGCTGCTGGGTCCCGCCCTGCGGAGTCTGCGCGTCGGCTCTTTTGTCCTGGTACCGGACACCGGCCTGATCGAGGCGGACGGGACTCTGCTCGAACTGGTCGGCATCACGCCGGAGGACTTCGACGGCAAGGCGGACACCCTGCTCGCGCATGCCCTCCCGGAGGACATGCATGCGCTGATGGCGGTCCTGGAGCCGTCCACCCAGACCTTCGGCCGCCGGGAGTTGGAGTTCCGTGTCCGCCGCCCCACTGGTGAAATGCGCTGGCTGAGCCTGAGTTGCCGGGTGGTCGCGGGCGCCGACGACCGGCCGAAGCAGGTGCTGGGCGTGGTGACGGCGACCTCGGTCCAGCGCTGGGGCGCCGACGACGTTTCCAGGATCCAGTGGCTGA
Source organism: Streptomyces sp. NPDC052236 (assembly GCF_044548015.1). Classification (NCBI taxonomy): domain Bacteria; kingdom Bacillati; phylum Actinomycetota; class Actinomycetes; order Kitasatosporales; family Streptomycetaceae; genus Streptomyces; species Streptomyces sp. NPDC052236. The sequence goes on from NZ_JBIUBL010000027.1 coordinate 17,886, forward strand.
CTGCCGCGCTCGACGATGCCGAATCAGTTCATGACGTCAGTCGAGTGATGGTCACCGCGCTGCGTGAGCCGCTGGTCGCCGACCGGGTGGCGCTCGCCGAGTTGCGGGACGACCGGCTCGTGATCACCGTGGTTGATCCGCCGCAGCCCGCCGCCTGGCCGGAGATGTGGCGTTCGGAGTGGCCCGACGTACCGATCAGCGCCCTGCCCACCATTCAGATGGCTCTGCGGGACGGACGTATGGATCTGTGGCCCGCCGGCACAGCCCTCGAACCCGGACTCGCAGGCATCGGCACCGGAGGTCTGGCCGTCCTGCCTCTCCCTGCCAAGGGCCGGCTCGCCGGTGTGTGCCTGGTCGGCTGGGATCAGCCGCACGAATTCGTCCCTGAGGAGCGGTTCCTGCTGACCGCCACAGCGGCGCTGGTCGGGCAGGCACTCAAGCGTGCGCACGCGCACGACGCCGAGCAGGAACTCGCGACGATGCTGCAGCGCAGTCTGCTGCCCCGGCGCCTCCCCGAGCTGCCCGGGGGGACGGCAGTCGCCCGCTATCTGCCCGCCAGGCGCGGGTTGCAGGTGGGCGGCGACTGGTACGACGTCATCGCCCTCTCCGAGGATCGGATGGCGCTGGTCATCGGTGATGTGCAAGGACACAGTGCCGGAGCCGCGACGATCATGGGCCAGATGCGTACCGCGGTCAGGGCATACGCGGTGGAGGGCCACCCGCCCGACGTGGTCGTCTCACGTGCCAACCGCCTCCTCGTCGGTATGGAGACCGATCTGTTCGCCACCTGCTGCTATGCCGAACTGGACATGGAGGAGGGCAACGCCCTGTTCGTCCGGGCCGGGCACCTCTCACCGCTGGTACGCCATCCCGACGGCAGTACCGAGGAGGTGCAGGTCGAGGGCGGCCTTCCGCTGGGCATTCTCGCGGAGGCGGAGTTTCCCATGACCGCGGTGGCACTCGCTCCCGGCACGGTGCTCGTCCTGCTCACCGACGGCCTGGTCGAGGCCGCCGACCTGCCCCTGGACGAGGGTATGCAGCGGACGTGCGCCGCGCTCGCCGCGGCCGATCCGGCGAATCCGGGGCGGATGGCCGACGAACTGCTCGGCGACATCGGCCGTCGTGAGGACGATGTGGCGCTGTTGCTGCTGCGCTACGACGGCATGAAGACCCGGCCGATACGGGCTGGTTGGGCGGTGTGGCGGCTGCCCGACGCCGTCATGCATGCCCGCCGTTTCACCGCGCGCACTCTGCGTCGGTGGAAGGTCGAAGAGGCAGCCGACGCGGTGCTGCTGGTCGTGTCCGAACTGGTCACCAACGCCCTGGTGCACACCCAGGGTCCGGTGCGCGTCGACTTGGTGCTCCGCGGGGACCGGGTGCGAATCCGCGTGAGCGACTCTTCGCCGCGTGCGCCCGCCAAGCCGGTGATCGTGGACTGGGAGGCGACCGGCGGCCGAGGCCTGCTGCTGGTCGAAGCGATGTCGGAGTCCTTCGGCTCGGTCCCGGTGGCCGGCGGCAAGCAGGTGTGGAGCGAGATCGTTGTGCCGCGGCGGGATCCGGAGCCCGCGGACTCGGGGTCCCGAACGGCCCGAACGGAACGAGGGGGTCTGCTATGAGGACCCGTACGAGGCACGTCATCGCGGCGCTCGTCGCGGGAGTCATGGCAATGTCCCTGGCCGCCTGCGGAGGAGACGACGAGGCCGACACGGACAGCTTCACGGTCGGCCTGCTGCTCCCGAGTAAAGCGGTCCCCCGCTGGGAGCATTCGGACAAGCCGCTGATCGAGGAGCGGCTGAAGAAGCTGTGTCCCCGCTGCACCATGGAGTACGCCAACGCTGAGAACGACGCGACGAGGCAGCGGCAACAGATGATCTCCATGATCACCAAGGGGGCCAGGGTCCTGATCCTCGACGCCACCGACACCAGGGCGCTCCGCTCCTCGATCCAGGAGGCGCACGAGGCGGCTGTACCGGTCGTCGCCTATGACCGGCTCGCCGAAGGCCCGGTCTCCGGCTATGTCAGTTTCGACGGTGCGCAGGTCGGCAGGCTCCAGGGCGAGGCGCTCCTGAAGGCCATGGGCGACAAGGCGAAGGCCGGGAACGTCGTCATGATGAACGGCGATCCGACCAGCCCCAACGCGGCGTGGTACAGGAGCGGCGCGCTGTCCGTCCTCACAGGCAAGGTGAAGATTGGCAGGTCGTACGACACCCAGGGCTGGAGCGCGGAGAACGCCCACGCCAACATGTCCGCTGCCATTGTGGCGCTGGGTCCGGACCGGATCGGCGGCGTCCTGGCGGCCAACGACGCCATAGCCGCAGGCGTCATCTCCGCGCTCAAGAGCGCCCATGTCAGGGAGCTGCCTCCTGTCACCGGCCAGGACGCCGACCTTGACGCGGTGCAGCGGATCATCAAGGGCGAGCAGTACATGACGGTGTACAAACCTTTCAGGACGGAGGCCGCCGCAGCCGCCGCCATGGCCGTCGCGCTGGGGCGGGGCGAGGATCTCCGCGATGTCGCCACGACGACGACCGACAGCCCCACCACCAAGCAGATCCCGTCTGTCCTGCTTCCTCCGAGCGCGGTGACGGTCGGCAACATCCAGCAGACGCTCGTCAAGGACAGCGTCTACACCATCGACCAGATCTGCACCCGGGAGCTGCGGCCCGCTTGCGACAAGGCCGGACTCACAGGGGGGTCCCGTTGAGTGGGTCCAGGCCGACACCATAGTTCTCGGGCCCTGTGTGCGCGGAACCACCATGAGCGGCACGTCGACGTCGCACCGAGGGGACGCCCCGCTCCCGCCCGTCCTGTCGGTCTCGTGACATCCGTCATAGCGACTTCCGCTCCTAGGGTCGCTGAGTAGTAGACGACAGCGGGGCGACATATAGGACTTGTCCGTCTTGGTGCAGACATGCCTCACACGGGATTTTGATGGCATTGGGTCCACTCGCTGCTTTCGCCTGTTCGTTGAGCGAGTAAGGGCTTCTGACGGAGCGACAGGGTTTCCGGCGAGATCCGGCAGTCGGACCAGCACGCCCGCGCGCCCATCGCAAGAGCCACCCGGTGCTACGAGGCGAGGTAGTACTGACGCTCATTGCCTCGCCTGCGTGGCGGTCCAAGAATGACGGCCAACAAGGCGGCCCCGCAGCTCAGGCGCAGGGCGCGGACCGAGCCGGCCGCGCCAGGGGCGCTCCGCGATCATCGAGCGAGGTCACGCATGAGGAAGCACCGCAGGCAGAAGCACCACCGGAAGATAATCATCGCCGCCTTCGCCATAGGCGCCGTGGGCGTGCCCTCCGCGGCCTTGGCCTGTGTGGACCAGCCGGAGAACACGGGCAGCCAGTTCCACGACGTCGGGGAGAACGCGGCCTTCAGCCATCCGTGGACGGGGGCCAGGACGGGCGCGAAGCCGAGTGCGGGGGCGTCGCAGACACCCACCGCGGCTCCGAGCGCCCCGGAAACCGCCGCGCCCTCGGCCCCCGCTGCTCCCGCCGCCTCGGCCCCCGCTCCCTCGTCGACCCCTGCGGTATCCGGGGCTTCGGCCCGTATAGCGGAACTCGTCAACAGCGAGCGAGCCAAGGCCGGATGCGCACCGCTGGCCGTGAACGCGAAACTGACGAAAGCCGCTCAGGATCACAGCAAGGACATGGCTGACCACCAGAACATGTCGCACACGGGCTCCGGCGGATCATCTCCGGGCGACCGGATCACAGGCGCCGGCTACAGCTGGAGCACCTACGGCGAGAACGTCGCGGCCGGGTATGCCACACCCGAGAGCGTCATGGCGGGCTGGATGTCCAGCCCCGGTCATAAGGACAACATCCTCAACTGTGCGTTCAAGGAGATCGGCGTCGGCCTCGCACAGCCCGGCAATTACTGGACGCAGGACTTCGGAGCGGCCCGATAGCGTTCGACGAGGATGGCCGTGCCCGGCTGCTGCGTGATGACCACCACGCGACTGCGGGGTGCCTCCCCGCCGGGCAGGGCGGCCTGGGCCATCGGCTCGGGCGGCCCGTCCGGCGGCGAGGTGATCTGCCACGGAGAGTCCGACCCGCCCGCAGGCAAGTGACCGGAGCCCAACTGCCGTCCCGTCGGGCATAGAACGCGGGATTCCGCACCTTTCGCCGCAGGTGCAAGGGGGCTACGCCTGGTCCGACTGCTGCTGCAGGGCGTCGAGGGTGGCGTTGAGGTCGGTGGTGCGGGGCTGGTTGTGGGGCAGCTTGGCGAGTACGGCCGCCATGCCGCAGGTGTTGGTGGCGGCGGAGAAGACGAGGCCGGCGCCGATGGCGGCGGAGAGCCAGCGGGCGGGCCGGTAGCGGGCCCCGGCGGCGAGTCCGAGGACGACGAGGGAGCCGGCGGCGAGGCGGACCTGGCGCTCCATCGCCCATGTGGTGGCCGCGCCTTCAGGGTGGTGGAGAGCGTGGCCCTGGTCGGCCCAGGCGGTGGTGCCGCCGGTGAGTGTGGTGGCGGGGATGCCGGCGGCGGCGAGTTCGGTGCAGGCGGTGGTGGAGCGGTTGCCGGAGGCGCAGACCATGAGCAGGTCGCCGCGGGTGGCGGCGGCCTTGAGGGTGGGCAGCGCGGTTTGGAGGTGGTCGAGGGGGATGTTGTGGGCGCCGGGAACGTGGCCGGCGGCGTATTCGCCGGGGGTGCGGACGTCGATGACGGTGTACTGGCCCAGGCGGGGGGCGGCCTGGGCGGGAACGACGGCGGTGAGGGTGCTCATGAGCAGGTGGTGTCCTTTCGCGGGGACGGGGTGGTTCGCTCCGAGCACGATACGATACCCCCCCGGGTATTGATGATTGATGGAGGAGGAGCCATGGAGCTGAACATGGCGGCTGCCGAACTGAAGTCGGTGCTCAACCGGCTGCGCCGGGCCCAGGGTCAGATCGCCGGGATCATCAAGATGATCGAGGAGGGTCGGGACTGCGAGGACGTCATCACGCAACTGGCCGCTGTCTCGCGGGCGCTGGACCGGGCGGGTTTCGCGATCATCGCGACCGGGCTGCAGCACTGCATGGCGGAGGGCGGCCAGGCGTCCGGCGACCGGGACCAGATGCGGGCCCGGCTGGAGAAGCTGTTTCTGTCCCTGGCCTGAGCGGCGGGGACCTGTCATACGACGGCGTCGACGAGCACCAGGGCGGCCACGGCGGTCACGGCCGGCAACACGGCTGCGAACAGCCGGAGCAGCCGCCCGGCGACCTTCGAGGCGAGACACTTGCCGTCCCACGCGCCGAAAATCGCCGCTCCGGTGAAAGGGCCGGTCACGGCCCAGTCCAGGTCGGCCGCGCTACCGGAGCGGGTTGTCAGGGACGCCGGCGAGTCGGCGGTGATGACCAGCAGGCTGGTGCCGATGGCGGCCTGCATCTCGAAGGCCAGGACCGTGACCGGGGCCGGGGGTGGCGAGGAATCCGCCGCCAACGCCGAGCAGTCCCGTCAGGGCTACCGGGCCTGCCCCGGTGCCCGCGGCCTTCACCGGCCCCGCCCGGCCGGTGGCGGCGGCTCCGGCCACGGCTGCGGGGATCAGGCCGGCGGCGGCGAACGCGGCGCCGGCTTTCCCCCGGACGCCCGGACCCGGAGGGCTTCCTCCGGGTCCGGGCGGAGTAGGTCCGGCCGCCGCTGGTGGTGGGTGGGTGGGGGCGCCCCGGCCGCAGTGCCCTATCCGGAGAACTCCGTCGCCGTGGGCCGGCGCGAGGCCGCCATTGCCTCGTCGACGTCGGTCAACGGCCGCAGCCGGTAGGTGTAGGAGTAGTCGCGGTCGGCGAAGAGCTTGAACTCGTTGTGCGTGTGCGCGCCCCAGCTGTTGTCGCCGCCCACGCCCATCTGCCGGTGGTTCAGCCGCAGCACGACCGCGTCGCGCGGCGTGAGCTGGTAGTCGTGGCGCGCCCCGACCGACAGGTCCTCCGGGGTGAAGTGCGAGGCGTTGACTTCCAGCAGCGGCTCGCCGGAGGCGAGCAGCCCCCGGCCGCCGCGGTCGGTCAGGGCGACCCAGCGGACGTCGGTCTTGTTGCCGTTCTCCTGCGGGCGGATGTAGGGGGTCCACTGCCCGGAGACCGTCCCCGAGTACAGACCCACGTCGGTGCCGCTGTTGCGGTCCCAGTGGTTCTCCTCCGGGCCACGGCCGTAGTAATGCAGGCGATCGAGGCGGCTCGGCAGGAACAGCAGGGTGCCGACCTCCGGGATGTAGGGCAGGGTCGCCGCGCCCGGGTGCAGGGTGTTGCCGACCTCGATCTCGCCGTTGCCGAAGACCGTGTACGTAGTGGTGTACGTGGACTCGACGGTGGTCGGCAGCGTGCCGCTCACCGTGATCTCGACGGCCTTGTCGCGCAGCCCGCGCACGCTCACGGCCGTCACCTTCCGGTTGACGCCGGCGTCGCGCCACGTCTGATTGCGCGTCGGCTGCCCGTTGCCCTTGTCGTTGTCGGTCGGCGCCCGCCAGAAGTTCGGCGCGGGCCCCGAGGTGATCAGCCGGATACCACCGGCCTCGTACGACGTGATGATCCCGCTGCTCTTGTCGACGGTGACGGAGAAGCCCCTGCCCCGCACCGTGACGGACCTGTCGCCGTCGTCGTATCTCAGCGTCGGCACGCTCTCCAGCGGCACGGGCGTCACGGCCGGACTGCCGGCGTCGACGGCGAGCTGCTGCTTGGCCACCTCGAAGCCGGCCTTCGCCCACTTCGTGGGCTCGCTGGTGGTGAACGACAGCTGCAGGAAGTACTCCGCGCCCGGCGACGGGTTGTCCGGCAGCCTGAAGGGGACGGTGATCTCCTTGCTGGACAGCGGCGCGACGTCCAGCTGGGCGCGGGTCAGCCTCCCGCGCCGTACGACCTCACCGTCGGCGACGAGGGCCCAGCTGCCGTCGAACTCGCGGAGGTTGGTGAACAGGTACTCGTTGGTGAGGGTGACCGCTCCGGAGGTGAGGGCGTCGCCGCCGGAGGCGGATGCGGCGTTGATCGCCTGGTAGACCTGCTTGACCTCAGCGGCCTTGCCGGTGTGTCCACGGTCGGCGGTGACGATGCCGTCCGCGACGAAGTTCCCGTCGTTGGGGTTGTCGCCCCAGTCGCCGCCGTACGCGAAGAAGGTCCGCTCGTCCGGCCGCTTCTGGGTGAAACCGACGGTGGCGGCGTCGAACCAGAACCGCACGCCGTCGTCGCCGGGTCCGCGCCCGTTCGACGCGAGCTCGGCCGTGGTCAGGGCGCGGGCGTAGACGCGCGCCCGCCGGATGGTGCCGCTGAACTCCCGGGTCCAGTTGTCGGCGTCGGTGGCGAGCGCGAGAGGTGCGGTGTTGCTGCTGGGCCGCTGGGTGGTGGTCCGGGTGGCCTTCGCCGCGCCGTCGACGTAGAGGGTGAGCGTGCCCGCCGCCGCGTCGAAGACGCCCGCGATGTGGTGCTCTGTGCCGGTCCAGCCGTCCGGCACTGCCCAGCTCGCGGTGATCCACTGGCCGCCGCCGTGGATGAAGAACTCCAGGTTCTTGTTCGTCTGCTTCAGGGCGTACTGGGTGTCCCCCTTGGCGACGATGGGCTGGTGGCCACCGGTGACGTGCGGGGTGACCCACGCCTCCAGCGTCAGGGAGCCGGTGATGTCGAGACCGGTGTCCCGGGCGAAGACGGTGCCGCCGTAGATTCCCTTGTCGCGGTGGAAGGTGCCGCTGGGGGCGAGGATCTCGCCGCGCACCTTGCCCGGTCCGGCCTCGGTGAACAGCTTGCGCGTCGGGGTGGGCCAGCTCAGCGACTGGTCCATGAAGTCCCAGATCCAGCCGCCCTGGAGCACGTCGTGGCGGCGGATGACGTCCCAGTACTTCTTGAAGTTGCCGTTCGAGTTCCCCATCGCGTGGGAGTACTCGATCATGACGTACGGCCGGGTGTCGGCTGTGTCCAGCGCCCGCTGCTCGACGCGCGCGGGGCTGTCGTACATCTCCGAGCGGATGTCGCTGATCGCCGGGCGGTCGTCGCCCTCGTACTGGATGACGCGGGTCGGGTCGTAGGAGCGGATCCAGTCGCGCATGGCGACGAACGTGCTGCCGCCGCCGGCCTCGTTGCCGAGCGACCAGATGACGACCGAGGCGTGGTTCTTGTCGCGGTGGACCATGTTCTGGGCACGGGCCACGCACGCCTCGGTCCAGTCGGCGTGGTTGCCCGGATACTCGCCGCGGATGCCGTGGGTCTCGACGTTGGCCTCGTCCACGAGATACAGGCCGTACTCGTCGGCGAGTTCCATCCACAGCGGGTTGTTGGGGTAATGCGAGGTACGGACGGTGTTCATGTTCATCCGCTTGATGACCTCGATGTCCTCGACCATGTCCGCGCGGGTGAGCGCCATGCCGCGGTCGGGGTGCATCTCGTGCCGGTTCGTGCCCCGGAAGGAGACGGGCTTGCCGTTGATACGCATCAGCCCTTCCTTGAGCGCGAACTCGCGGAAGCCGACCCTGTGCGAGAGGGTCTCGATCACCCTTCCCGCCGGGTCGCGCAGCCGCAGCACGGCGGTATAGAGATTCGGGTGCTCGGCCGACCAGAGCTTCGCCGCGGGCACAGCTCTGGCGGCCCGTACGGTCACATCCGCGCCGGCCGGGGCGGAGCCGAGGTCGACGGGTTGTTGCAGCGGCCGGGGCCAGACGGCATGCCCGCGCGCGTCGTAGAGCTGGGTCTCGACGGTGTACCGCCCGCCGCCGTCGCCGTAGGCGCGCACATCCGCGGTGACCGACAGTTCCGCTGCCGTGTAACCGTCGCTCAGCGGGGTGTCGAGCTTGAAGTCACGCAGGTGCACGGCCGGAGTGGAGAACAGGTAGACCGAACGGAAGATTCCGCTCAGCCGGATCATGTCCTGGTCCTCCAGCCAGTCGCCGTCGGAGTAGCGGTACACCTCCACCGCGATCTGGTTGGCGCCGGGCTTGAGGTGCGGGGTGATGTCGTACTCCGCGGGGGTGAAGGAGTCCTCGCGGTAGCCGACCAACTCCCCGTTGATCCATACGTAGTGGGCGGACTTGACGCCCTCGAAGTGCAGGAACGTCCGCCGCCCTGCCCAGTTCCCGGGGACCGTGAAGGTACGCCGGTACTGGCCCACGGGGTTGTAACGGGTCGGGGCGAACGGCGGCTGCGCCTCCTCGCCCAGGCCGTTGGGACCCCACCACGGGTAGGTGATGTTGACGTAGATCGGGAAGTCGTAGCCGTGCAGCTGCCAAGTGGAGGGAACGGGGATGGTGTCCCAGGCGGTGTCGTCGACGTCGGTGCGGTAGAAGTCGGTGTCCCGGTCGTCGGGGCGATCGGCGTAGGCGAACTTCCACTTCCCGTCGAGGCTCAGCCGGTACGGCGAGCGCGTACGGTTCCCGGCCAGCGCCTGCCTGACGTCCGCGTACGGCATCAGCGTGGTGTGCGGCGGCTCGGCACCCAGCTGGAAGACGCCGATGTTGTTGTTCCACTCCGGATAGCCGTCCGCCGCCTCCCGTCGGCCGGCCGCGCGCGCCGCGGCGGAAGGCGCGGACAGGGCGAGCGCGCCAAGGACGGCGGCTCCGCCCTCAAGGAGACGACGGCGACTGACGAACCGCTCGGGGCGGACTGACCGATCGGCGGGAGACGGATATGAGTGCGGCATGACCGTGGCCTTCCTCGGGGCGACCCAGCCGCGGGCACGCACACGGAAGGAACCCCACCAAGCGGCACGGCACCATCGGCGCACTGCACGGACTGAGGCGCGTCAGATCCTGTTCGGTATTGATAAAGTGGCGCGCCGTGCGGACGTACAGTTGAAGCGCTTCAACGCTCAGCGCAACGGGGGTTGCCCAGCCGCCGAGCCAGGCTCACCCTAGGACTCGAACACAACCGAAGCAATATTCCTGTCGAACTTTGTGCGATCCTGATGGACAAGTAGGTGGGGATGGCAGCGGGTTGATGGACCGTCACCTGGTGTGCTGGGTCTACCCGATGGCAACCACTCGTGCCCACGCGGGCGGTGAGTCCGGGACGTAATCGGGATCGTCCTCGTCCCACGACCGGGCCGCATGCTGCCGGGGGAACAGACCCACCACCGTCCGGCACGGTGGCCGTGTGCTCGGCCAGGGCGTCTGGCCGTCGGTCAGGACCACGATGACATCGGGGCGGGGCTGCGTTCGGAGCGCCTTGGCGAAGCCCGTGCGCAGATCCGTACCCCCGCCGCCCACCAGCGGTATTCCCTGGGCATGGCACAGCGGGTGCACGATCCCGGCAGCTGCGTCGCACGGCAGCACGGAGATCAGGTCGCGACGGCCGCCCACGGCACGGGAGATCGCGGCAACTTCGAGGAGAGCGCTGCCCAGTTCGGTGTCGCTGACCGAGCCGGATGTGTCGATGACTACGGAGACCCGGGGCGGCCTGCGCCGCAGGCTCGGCAGAACAACGCCGGGCACCCCGGCCGAGCGCCGCGACGGCCGGCCGTAGGTGTAGTCCTCGCCCGCGCCGGCGCCGGAGGTCGCCGAGCGGACTGCCGCTCCCAGCAACTCCCGCCACTGCTGCGGCGGGTGGAACGCCTCCTCCGCCCACCGCTGCCACCCCTGCGAGGCGCTTCCCGGACGGCCGGTGATGCCCTGCGCCACCCGGAACCGGACCGCGTCCCGTTCCTGCTCGCTGAGGCCGTGCGCGCCGTCCGGTCCCAGTTCCCACTCCCGTTCCAGTCCGTCGGCGCCGCTGCCGCAGTCCAGCCAGGTCATGCTCTGCGTATGCGGCCCGAGCCGGAACTGGCGCAGGTAGTCCTCCATGAGCTCCCCCTCGGGAAGCCCCAAGGACACCGGCTGGACAGCACCTTCGGGCCGGACAAGACCGTCGCCGAACACATCGTCGTTGATCTCGCAGTCCGCGGCGATGTTCATACGCAGCCGTTCCCCCGGGCCGGTCAGCCCGCGCTCCCGCGCGACCCGGTCACTGCGTCCGTGGTGGTCGCGCAGCAGATGCGACACCTCGTGCACCCATACTCCGGCCAGCTCCTCCACCGGTGTGCGGTCCACGAACGCCGGCGAGACGTAGCACCGCCAGTGCCGGTCGACGGCCATCGTCGGTACCAGCCGCGACTCGACGGTGTGCAGGGCGAACAGGGCCGTCGCCAAGTACGGCCGGACCCGAACGGCGTGCAGTCGGGCGGCGAAGAGCTTGTCGAGGTCCAGTGTCCCCGGTGCGCCCGGGATCACCGGCCGGCCTGCGCGGTGGCCGCGACCCGGGCCGCCGCGTGGTCTGCCCGCCGGGACAGGGACACCGCTCCGGCGAGTTGTTCGATCGACGGCGGAACGTCCCAGTCCTCGTGGCGCAGCGTGGCGAGGGTGGTCGCGGGGACGACCACCAGGTCCGGGGCTCCGGTCTCCACCGCCCGTACCAGGATCGCCCACGCCGCGTCCCAGCGGGACTTCTCCGGGCGCTTGCGGACCGCGGCCACCACACCGTCGAGCACGGCTTGGCGTAGATCTCCCCGCTCGGGCAGGGTGGCACCTGCGGGGTCGGCGAGCAGCACCTCGGGATCCGGCAGGTCCATCCGGTCCAGGCTCGCCAGCAGCTCCAGCCCCGGACCGTCTCCTACGGTGCCCCTGACCAGCAGGGAAAGTACTTCACGGGAGGAGCCGGCCGCGGTCGCGAAGGCGGTCAGGCACAGGGTCATCTCCCAGCTTCGGGGTGACGGCCAGGGGCCGCCCCGGCGCGTTTCATTGCTGGGCAGTTGGTGTACGAGTTTGGGGCGGGCGGCGAGGAGTCCGCACACCGCGCGGCGGGCGAAGCCCACGGCCTCGGACAACTTCTCCGGGTCGAGTCGTGGCAGGGTTGCCCGGGGCCAGGTCCCACCGAGGCCGCGTACCACCACCTCGTGGTCGTGGATCCACTGAAGATGAACGAACCGGTTGGCCAGAGGCGGGCTCAGTTCCCAGCCGTCGGCCGCCGAGGATCGCGGATTGGCGGCAGCCACGATCCGGACCCCGGGCGGCAGTTGGAGGGAGCCGATCCGCCGTTCGAGCACGAGGCGGAGCAGGGCGGCCTGAACGGCCGGTGGCGCGGTGGACAGCTCGTCCAGGAACAGCAGCCCTCGGCCGGCCCGTACCAGTCGTACGGCCCAGTCTGGCGGGGCCATCGGGACACCCTGTTCCGCGGGATCGTCTCCGACGATGGGCAGGCCCGAGAAGTCGGACGGCTCGTGCACACTGGCGATCACTGTGGTCAGCGGGAGGTCCAGGGCGGCGGCAAGCTGTGTGAGGGCCGCGGTCTTGCCGATCCCCGGCTCACCCCACAGGAGTACGGGCAGGTCGGCGGCCACGGCCAGAGTCAGGGCTTCCAGTTGTGTGTCGGGGCGCGGTTCGGTGGTGGCGTCGCGCAGCAGGGTCAGCAACTCGCCTGCGACGTCGAGCTGGGAGGCGTGGGCCGGGCCGGCGGGGGTGCCGGTGGCAGCGAACGGGGTGCATGTGGGCATGTGTGATCACCTATGGGTTCGTGGAGAGCCGAGTGGGTGCGGGGGACGGAGGCCCCCCGGGTCAGCGAGAGGTCGCGTGGCGCGAGTGGGAGCGGCGGTCACGGGGACGGCGGCGATCCGGGCGGATGCGGCCAGGTCCGGGTTCGATCAGACCTGCCCTGTACAGCCCGTAGGTGATCCGCCGTAGCGCGGCCGCCTCCAGTTCGTCCCGCAGAGCACCGCTGCGCAGCAGTACGTCGGGGCCCAGCAGGCCCTCGACGACGGCCAGCGCACCGGCGATGTCGCCATGGTCCAGGCGTTCGCGGACGCCGGCGAGGCAGTCCGGATGACGGTGCGCCTTGTCGATGGCCTGCAGGCAGGGAAGCGGAGTACCGGTCAGTGCGGCCAGCAGTTCCTCCCGCCGGATCTCGGCGGGTTCGTGGTCCAGCGGGGCCAGTACCCCGTCGACCAGGCCGATCCGGTGTTGAGCTCCCCGGCACTCCACGAGGCGTGGTTGTCCTGCCCCGTCCGGAGTCCGGGGCGGACCGGTCGGCGAATGATCCGGGACCAGTGCCGAGGCGACCAGCGGGTGCAGCTGATCGACCTCGATCGAACCGGCGTGGATCAGTTCCAGGTCGGGCAGCACCCAGGTCGCCGCGTCGGGCAGGACCGGCGGCGCGGAGGCGCCACCGTCTGTGGACGCCGCCGCGATCCGCACAGCGGGCGGCCCGAGACGGTGCTCGTCCGCGACGAGGTCCAGGAGCAGCCGATGCCGGGCTCCGAACCGCACGGCGACGGTGGTGGTGGACCGCCCTTCGGTGGACGGCCCTTGGGCGTGGAGCAGAATCCCCGCCTCGGCCGCCCACCGGTCAACGGCGCAGCGGTACCCCTGCGGCACCGTCCCCAGCACGTCCGTCCCCAGCAGCTCCGTCCCCAGCAGCTCCGTCCCCAGCAGCTCCGGGTCCAGCAGCTCCGGGTGCCGGTCGGCCCCGGACCGGATCCGTAGCTCATCGGTTCTGCGCGCGTCCCACAGGTGACGGTGCAGGTCGAGGCGGAACCGCTGGTTGGGATGGGGGTGCGGATGACAGGAGGCGGCGGCCTCGGAGTGGGATCCGTCCCACAGCGCGAGGCTGATCCGCTGACCGGCATCCGCCCAGGCCGGCGGGGTCCGGGCCACGAGATGCACCGGGCCTGCGCCGATACGCCCCGCAGCGTCGTATCGAGCCAGAGCGATGGACAGACCTGGGCGCAGCAGCCCGTTGGGAGCGATCCTCGGCATATGCCAGCGCAACAGGTCGGGCGCCAAATGACGGAGATCGGCCCGGACCTGGGCTGCGAGTTCCTGGCCATGAGTACGCGCCACGGAACGAAGGTTGAGATCGACATCGATGCCTGCGGCGGCGCACGCGCCCGCCCAGTCACCGACACAACGGCGGGCGGTCGCAGTCTCGATCATGGACGGCGGCACGGCGAACTTACGCACGCGCAGCCAGAAGGAAGGGCGGGAATCCCTCTTCGCGGTCTGAGTGAGCATCAGCACTCACCTTGCGCGGAGGGGACCCCCAATCTGTTAACAGAATGAGTCATCATCGCGGTGATCGTATCGCTCCTGTGTCCGAACCGCCAGGTGCTTCGGTCGGAGCACCACCCGTGCTCTGTCGGCGAACGCGGAGCGCACGGACTGCGGGTCGTTCGCGGCGGCGGCCCTCAACTCCGCTGCGCGCACGAGGACTTCACGGTGTGGCCCTGATTCCAGTCGTTCATATCCATGAAAAATTATCAAGGACAGGTCCATTGACGCGTTCACGGCAAACACCTATCGTCCGAAGAAAGCGCTTTCCCTGTCCGGATGCGGCACCCGCTGTCCGACCCCCTGGAGAGAATCGATGCAACTGAGACCCGTCATCGCGTGCATCAGCCTGCTGTCCGGCGCGCTCGTCGCGCTGTCCGGCACCACGGCGCAGGCCGCGTCCACCCGGTATGAGGCCGAAAGCTCCCCGGCGGTCTGTACCGGCACCGTCGACTCCGACTGGGCGGGCTACTCCGGCAGCGGATTCTGCAACAGCAACAACGCGGTAGGCGCCTACGCGCAGTTCACCGTGAACGCCCCCACCGCAGGCACGGCGACACTGAAGGTCGGCTTCGCCAACGGAGCCACCACCGCACGGCCCGCAAACGTCACGGTGAACGGCTCGGCCGCCCCGTCGGCGTCGTTCGAGAGCACCGGGACGTGGGGTACGTGGGTGACGCAGACGCTCACGGTGCCGGTGACGGCGGGCAGCAACACCATCCGGCTCAGCCCCACCACCTCCGCCGGCCTGCCCAACGTCGACTACCTCGATGTCGAGGTGGGCGGCGACACCCCGCCGCCGTCGGGCTCCGCGCTGTATGTGGCGCCGAACGGCAGCGAGAGCGCGGCTGGAACGGTGTCGGCCCCGACGACGCTCGCCTCGGCGATCACCCGCATCACCCCCGGTGGGACGATCTACGTACGCGGCGGGACCTACCGCTTCTCGCAGACGGTCACCATCCCGGCGGGCAAGAACGGCAGCTCAAGTGACCGCACGGAACTGTCCGCCTACCCGGGTGAGACTCCGGTACTGAACTTCTCAGCCCAGAGTGAGGACCCGGCGAACCGCGGGCTCGCCGTGAACGGGTCGTTCTGGCACGTCAAGGGCCTTGTCGTCGAGCGTGCCGGTGACAACGGGATCTTCGTCGGCGGCAGCAACAACATCTTCGAGCGCACGGTGACGCGCTTCAACCGAGACACGGGGCTGCAGCTCTCGCGGATGCTCTCCAGCACCCCCAGCAACCAGTGGCCGTCCAACAACCTGATCCTGAGCGCGGAGTCGCACGACAACGCCGACTCCGACGGTGAGGACGCCGACGGTTTCGCCGCGAAGCTCACCTCCGGTCCCGGGAACGTCTTCCGCTACGCCGTGGCCCACAACAACATCGATGATGGCTGGGACCTCTACACCAAGACCGACACGGGACCCATCGGCGCCGTGACCATCGAGGACTCCCTCGCCTACAACAACGGCACCCTCTCCGACGGCTCCCAGGCCGGGAACGGTGACCGCAACGGCTACAAGCTCGGCGGCGAGGACATCGGGGTCAACCACGTCATCCGGCGCAACATCGCCTACGGCAACGGCAAGCACGGGTTCACCTACAACAGGAACCTCGGCACGATGTCGATATCGGACAACATCAGCATCGACAACAGCGAGCGCAACTACACGTTCGACGGCGGCACCTCAGTGTTCCGGAACAACGTCTCGTGCCGCAGCAGCAGCGGGACGAACGACAGGGTCATCGGCAACACCGACAGCTCGAACCAGTTCTGGTCCGGCTCGAACGGGTCCCGGTGCTCCTCGTACAGCGGCGCCCTGAAATGGTCCTTCGCCGCGGATGGCCGCCTCGCCGTGACGTTCGGCGGCAATCTGACAACGCCGTAACCGACCCCGTAACCGACCCCGTCGCCGAGCGTGTCCGTACAGGGCCTTGATTCGATGCGCTCGGCGATGGTCGGGGGGTGATGGTGGGCGATCAGTGTCGGCCACGGGAACGACGCGCAGCGACAGGGCGACCGGCGGCCGCCCTACGTCGCTGCGCCGTCGGTTCCCGCGGTTTTCCGCCCGGCTGCCGGCGACGCACCCGTATGGGTGTCTTGGCCGGGTCGGCCGCCGACGCGCCGGGCGCGGCTGCGCCGGCACGACCGCGGCGACGGCAGGAGGGCTCAGCCGACGAGGCGCTCGACAACCCCGACGACTACCGTGCTACAGGGCGAATTCGGCGGGGGAGAGGCCGAGGGCCGCACAGGCCTCATGGATGACCTGCTGCTCGGCCGGAGCGATATAGCCGTCGGCACCGGCGATCACGATGCCTGTCTGGATCACGGCCCTGGCCTCGACCGGCTTCTTGGCAGCCTTGGCGATCTCCTTCATCGCCTCCGCCTTCCCGTGCTGGAAGTTGCTCACCAGCTGGTCGGCATGCTTGTTGAACCGCTGACGCAACTGGTCCGCCGGGAAGTTCTGCAGCACGTCATTATTGAGGATCAGTGTCTCGACCTGCTGCCGCTCGGCCGCGTCCACCTGACCGTCCGCAGCGGCCACCAGCGCGCACATCGCCATGCTCGCGTCCCGGTACGCGCCGCTCTTCAGCTCGGTCTTCAAGGAAGTGAGCTGCGACTTCAGCGAGCTCACCAGCTGAGCGCGCGATCCACCGGCGGACCGCGAACTGGTGCCGGACGCGCCGGATCCCCGCGCGCCCTGGGACTGCTGGAGCCCCTTGGCCTGATCCTTGATCCGATCCCACATCGCCACTTGTGCCACCTCGGTTCTGCCTATGTCGTTCTGATCGTCATCCGCTTGTCTGTCATGCCAACGACCGCACGGCGTGACTGGTTCCGCTGGACTGCGTCGGAGGGGATCACCCATGAGGACGCCGTCGTCGTGTGCGGCAGGTAGTCGCTCTCGTTACGGGCGAGGACCTCCTCGATCGCCGACCGCACGTGTCGTGCTACTTCTTGAGACGTGCCACAGCCCACTTCGCTTCCGTGGACAACGGGCTGATCCTCTTGCGGGACTCCTCACCGATCAGTTGGAGGAGGCTCTTGGAGCAGGCCATGGCCTGGCGGGCGAGGCCCGCATCCCCCGACTCGACGGCGCCGAGGACGAGTCGCAGATGCTCCTCGGCGATCATCCGGCCGAGGCCGCGCCGGTGCCACTGCGCCGCGGTGGTGTCGGCGGCCGGTTCGACGGCGGCCGTCGCGGGCGCGTCGAGGCCGAGCGCGACACGCACCCGCCCCAGGGCACGCCACGCCGCCGTGAGGTCACCCGACCTCCGCTCCAGCCGGGCCAGGGTGTGGCCCGCCGCGGCCCGGTCCCACATCGTGACCTGCAGCGACACGACGTTACGCTGCGCCCGCGCGGCCTGCCCGAAATCGCCGAGCAGCTCCAGCTCACGGCTGAGCGCGCCCAGCCGTTCCGCGTCCGGTCCGGTGTCGTCCAGCATGCGGATCAGTGCGACGCGTACATGCTCTGTACGTCCCTGGCGGCGGCCCAGTCTGATCCAGGTGAACTCCGGCTCGTCCACGGGCTCCCGACCGAAGCGGTCGTCGTCCGGCCCGTGCGCCCATCCGGTGGCCGCGGCAGGCTGAGGGAGCGGCTCGGACAGGGTGTACGCGCTCGCCTCGCGTGCCGCGTGCAACAGCGGCAGATCCTCCGCCAGCCCGTGCCGGGCGACCAGGAAAGCCGCTAGCCGCAACTCCTCACCCCCGCCCACATCGGTGCCTGCGATCGCGGCCTGGTGTCGCAACAGGCAGCGCAGCACCGGAAGGTCACCGGGGCGGCGGTCGTACTGCGCGGCACGCAGCACCGTTGCCACGCGTACCGGTTCCGAGGTCACCTCCTCCCAGGCGGCCCTGTCGGCCCGCATCACGTAGAGGTCTGTCCGTCCCGTGGCGAGCACGACATCCCTCAGTGGCGTACTCGGATGAGGTGCCAAGGGCATGTAGGCCAGGCCTTCCTCGGCGTTGAGCAGCAGGTGATCCGGCTCTGTCCGCAGCAGGGCGTCGTAGAGCAGGGCGACCAGCTCGACGGGTGAGCGCTCCGGCAGGCCGAGCGCGGTGCGCAAATATGCCCGGTCCGCGTCCAGTTCGGATCCGTACGTCTCCCGGATCCAGCTCTCGGTGTCCTCGATCTCCGCGAGGATCCGCTCTTCGCCGTCATCGGGGGAGAGACCCACGTAGTTCTGCCAGTGCGGCAGCCCGGTCAGCACATCCAGTGCCTCCTCCAC
The DNA here is from genome assembly GCF_044548015.1 of Streptomyces sp. NPDC052236. Classification (NCBI taxonomy): domain Bacteria; kingdom Bacillati; phylum Actinomycetota; class Actinomycetes; order Kitasatosporales; family Streptomycetaceae; genus Streptomyces; species Streptomyces sp. NPDC052236. Next base: position 36,075 of record NZ_JBIUBL010000027.1, read on the forward strand.
ACCGACGCCGACGAGCCCCGCCATGCCGTCGGACGACGCGTACAGCACGGCGCCGTCGGGGCACACGAAGTACGTGGCACCCGTGTCGTCCCCGGCTATCGGTTCCAGAGGCGCCGCCCCCGAGGCCAGCCGCACCTTCTCGACGTGGTCCGCCCGCCGCAGATCGAACGCGAAGGGATACGCGGCCAGTTCGGCCAGGTGCGGCTGCCGCCGCAGCAGATCGAGAGCACGTTCGGTCATGCGCCCGTACGTTACCCGGGCGCTGACAGCGACTCATTCCTGATTCCTCGCCGGGAATTGTCGGCCTTCGCTGTGGGCCGCAGGATCTGGTGCGAAGCGACCTACCCGCAAGGAGTTCCACATGATCGAGGTCGATCCGCAGGATCTGGCTCAGCGCTACATCGCTCAGTGGACGGAACCGGACGCCACACAACGCCGTGTGGCCATCGAGCAGCGGCACGGACGGGAGGCGTCATCCGGGCCGGGAGGATGCCCGGCGGAGCGGGGCCGTCGCCCGCTCCTCCGTACATCACCCGCACATGATCCGTGGCGGCGGGCGTAACCCCGTGTCGCACGTATTCTTGTTGGCAGCCGCCGGCCGATGGCGTCCTCCCGGCTCCCACACCGAACTGCCCGAGGACGCCCTTGTTGTCTCCGCGTGACCTGCCGGCCTGGCTTGCCCACCCCTTGCGATGGCAGAAGGTGCCCATGCCGTGGGGCGCGGTGGTGCGTGCGGCGCTCGCGGCCGGCCCGCTCCTGGGGGCGGGGATCGCCGCAGGGCGGCCGGAGGCGGGCGTTCCCGCAGCGTTGGGCGCCATGCTCGCCGGTGTGAACGACCGGCCGGGCACGCGGCGTACCGGCATCGTGCATGTGGGACTGCCGGCGCTCGCGGGAGCGACGGGGCTGCTGGCCGGTGCGGCGTACGCCGAACTGGCGGGCGGCTGGTGGGCGCTGCTCGCCATGTTCGCGGTCGGACTCGTGTCGGGCGCCGTGAGCGTGACAGGACCGGTGAGCTCGACGGCCGGGATGCAGCTGATGGTCACCACATCCATCGGCATGGGCATGCCGCTGCCGGGCGCGCCCTGGTTCAAGGCGCTGTGCTTCCTCGGCGGGGCCGCGTGGCTGCTTCTGCTACGCCTTGTGCTGCGGCCGCCGCGCCCCGTGGGCGGAGCGCTGGACGGCGAGCGGGCGGCGCTGGCCGCGGTGTTCGATGCGCTCGCCGACGCGCTGACGGCGGTCGGCGGGCCCGGCGCCGTACCGGCCCGGCGCCGGCTCACGGCGGCGATGGACAGGGCGGACGAAGCGTTGCGCCTGCACCGCCTGCTGCGGTACCGGGTCACGGCAGGCGAGTTGCTGCTCACCGAGCGTTACGCGGCTGCCACCGCGCTGTGCGAGGCGGGGGTGGCGCTGCTGTGGGAGGCACGGCCCCTGCCGCCGCGCGTCGCCGAGGGACCGCGGCGGCTGGCGGCCGCGATCCGCACCAATACGCCGCCGGGGGCGCTGCCCGCACCGGAGGGGAGCACTGCCGCGCGCGCCGCGTTCGACCGGGCGGTGCTGAGCGCGGCGGTGGCGTTCGGCCGTACGGAGCCGCGGGTGTCGAGCCCGGCCGAGGTGAGGTCGGTGGCGCCGCCGCCGATCCGCCGCCGGGCGCTCAGTGCGCCCGGGCGACGGTACGGGGCCAGGGTCGCGATGTGCGTGACGGCGAGCGCGGCGGTGGCACTGGCACTGCGCCCCGAACACTGGTACTGGCTTCCGGCGACGGCGGCGTTCCTGGTGAAGCCGGATCTGGGTCCGCTGTTCTCGCGCACGGCGAACCGTTTCGCCGGGACGGCACTGGGCGTCCTGGTCTTCGCGGCGGCGGCCACCGTGTTCACGGCGGTGTACGGGGGCGAGTGGTGGCCCGCAGTCGTGGCCACCGCCGCCGGCGCGCTGGTGCCGGTCGCGAGTCGGCACTACGCGATGCAGACCGCCGTGGTCACCGTTCTTGTGCTGTCCTTCGTCTGGGTGGGCGGCGACACCGGGGCCACCGGCAGCCGGCTCATCGACACCGCCATCGCCTGCGCCATCGTGCTCATCGTCGGCCATCTGCCGCTGCTGGCCGACCCGGGCGCCCGGGTCGGGCACCGGCTGGCGGCTGCCCTGCGGCACACGGAGGCCTACCTCGGGCACGTACTCAACGCCCCGGCAGGGGAGCGGACCGATGAGCGGATGGCGTTGCGCCGGGCCGCGTACCGGGCGCTCGGCGAGGCCAGGACCACCGCCGACACGGTGGCGGCCGAGCTGCCGGCCCAGGGTGCCCGGAACACGGACTGGGCCCCGCTCGTCGCCGCGGCGGAGCGGATCGTGGACGCGGTGACGGCCTGTGCGGTGCGCATGGAGCACGGTGCCGTCCGCCCGTCGCAGCGTGAGGCGCGCGAGGTCGCGTCGGCGATGGCGGCCATCGCCGACGCGCTGGACGGGCGGGGCGAGCGGCCCCCGCCGGAGCTGACCGCCACCGTGAAGTGCGAGACGCTCGCGGATGTGGTCGCCGAACTGCACCGTATCCGGGAGGTGACCAGTCGCTGACGCGACGCGACGCGACGCGACGCGACACGGCGCGACACGACTGTCCGACCGGGGCGACCGGTCGGACAGTCGTGTCGCGCCGTGTCGGCAAGTGGGCCTTGAAGCTTGGGACTTGGCGGTGTCTGAGGCGGCCTACCAGTGCACCATGGACCGCCCAAGCGGGACGCGGGAGGTGGCGCCTGAGAGGGTCTTCTTCCGGGGCGGACACGCCCTGACCCGTGAACTCGACCGCGCCATACGCATGTGGAAGGTGACTGACTCGTGTTCGTGTTCGCCCTGCTGATGTACCCGGCTCTCTTCGCTGTCCCCGTCTGGCTCATTGCCGTAGCCGTCAAGCTCATCTCCGTCGCCCTGCCCGGACGCCGTACGGACTGGTCCGTGGACCTACTGCGCTGGTGCGTCGGTATGGCGGCGGCAGCAGCTGTCGGCCTCTGCGTCTTGGGGCTCGGCATGGTCCAGTTCGAGGAGCACGACTCCCAGTCCGGCGCGGATTCGACTCCCTCGCACTCGTGCCGCGACGTTCCGCCGAGCACCATGGAGCACCTGTTCGGACAGCAGCCGTCCTACCTGCCGCTGGGGTTCGACTGCGTTCTGGACGACGGCACCACTTACCCGAGCAGCGATATCTACGCCTGGATGAACGCACTCATCGTCGGGTTCGGTGTGGGCGCTGTTGTGCTGGCGGTGGCGGGCGGCTTCGTGGCCGAGCGCCGCGCCCGAGCGCAGGCCGACGCATGACCGCCGCGACTCGGGGGAAAGGCGGGGCGATGGCCCGCAGCCGACTTGCACCCAGTATCAGCACACCGTGGTCGGATTGACTCGCCCCCCGAAGTCGTTGCTCAGCAGGGCTGGCGCCACACCCCGAGATCGAGTTTCTTGCGCATCGAGCTGAACCCCAGCCGCCGGGTCTGTGCGCAGAACTTGTCGACCGGGAGTGCGTACTCGACGTGGAAGACCGCCTTGCCGGCCTTCACAAACGGTGTCAGCGCCGCGCAGTCGTCGTACTGCGCGCACTCCTCATTAACGGCGAAGTCGAAGTCATCGACCAACTGCGGTACTTGGGGAAGATCATTCTTCAGTCCCACCGACAGGTCGCGCTCGTGCGCGAGGTGCGCGATCATGCGGTTGTACGTGAGCTGGTGTGCGGCGGTCAGCGGGAAACCGGTGTCGTTGAGATAGCCGTCCAGCAGATCGGGCTCGACGGCGTCGAAGCCGCGCTCGCGGCAGATGTCCATGCGCTTGGCCATCAGGGGCCGGAGCGTGCTGATACGGCGGACGTCCAGCCAGCGTTCGCCCTCCCATCCGTTCGGGCCGCCGAGGACGGAGTCGGGGAAGTCCTTGTGGTCGGGACGGAAGGATTCCCACGCACCCGCGTTGAGATAGCAGATGACCTTGCGGCCGTCGTCGTGGAGTCGGCGGACAGTCGCGGCGTCGTTCTCGAAGCCGTCGATGTCGTAGACGGGTACGTCGACGGTGGGGTCGACCCGGCCGTCGAGCTGCCACTGCCAGGCGCTGCCGGGCTTCGGCTGCCAGCGTGATCCTCCCGACGACTCCGGCGACTCCGGCGACGACTCCGGCGACGGTGCCGGGTGCGAACAGGCGGACGACAGCAGGAGGGGAAGGGCGAAGGCGAGGATCAGCGTCCGCAGACGGGTCGCGCGGTTCATGAGGCCTTTCGGGAACGGGGAGCTGTCGGTACGGCGACCGCCGTGGTGCTGGGGAGGTTCCTGAAGGTCTGAGCGTACGACCGCCGCGCGGTCTCCGAGCAGTCGGCCCCGGTACCGCGGGTCCCGCCATGTCGCGCCGTGCCAGAAGTCGACGTTCTGGCCACTCCACTTGGCGCGGCCGACGGAGAGGGTGACCGGACCGGACACGTACAGCCAGATGTCGCAGCAGCCGGACATCCTGCTTGCCGCGCACCTCCCGCCCTGCGCAAGGTCGACGGCGGCGACTCGTACGACGGGCTGAAAGCCCACGGCTTCTACGGCATAGGCGCGGCAGGGACAGACTATGCGCCGGTTTTTCCGACTCCGACGCCTTGGCGGACAAGAGCGGGTACATCGGCCGGGGAGTCAAGCGTGTAGGCGTAGTGGTTCCTGGGCTCCGAAACCGAACCGTTCACCTCGCACACTCCGGATCCGCTGAACGTATCGCCGCGCTGCACCAGTCGCCCCGGGCCTGAGTCGGCATATCCGCCGGCGGAGTAGCACGGATTCTTGACCGATTCGAAGTAATTGCCCTCGGCCAGGACGCCGGCGTTCATTGTGGACGCGATGCCGTACGCTCCGTTCGCACGGAAGTAATTGTTGTAGACGTGGACGGGTTCGGCGAATCGAACGCGGGGATGGCGTTGCTTGGATCCGTCGAAATAGTTGTGATGGATCGTCGTTTTCAGACGGCCGGTATCCTGACCGGCGTTGCCGTCCGAGTGCCCGATCAGCATCGACTTGTCCGAGCCGCGGAACCAGTTCCACGACACCGTGACGTAGTCCGCCGCCCGTACGATGTCCACCGATCCGTCGATCGCGCCCGAGAACTCGTTGTGATCGATCCAGATGTGATGCGACTCCTGTCCGATGTTGATGGCGTCGTCCTCCGCGTTGGTGAACCGGATGTTGCGGACGATCACGTTGCTGGAGCGGTAGAAGTCCAGCCCGCCGCCGTTGATGACGGCTGACGTGTCCACACCGAGGATGGTCTTGTTCGGGCGAACGCCCTGCTTGCTGGTGATGTTGATGGTTCCTTGCAGACGGATGACGAGCGGCCCCGTGGTGTCGATGTACTGCAGGAACTGATCGGCGGTGGTGGCTGTCACGGTCGGTCCGGCAGCGCCGCCGGTCGTTCCGTTGGTGCCGAGGGCGTTCACGGCGGCGAAGCCGACAGGACTGTCGGCCCGGGGTGCGGCGGACGCGGTCTCGCCAGCTGGTAAGACCGCAACCACCAAGGCCATGAGAATCCCTGTCATGGCGCCTGCGTTCTGCGAACGGGACAACGAGAACATCGTGCTCCCTTCGAATTCGGCAATCAACCTCGGGCGGCGAGTCGATGCTTCCGGTACGGAAAGCAGCAACCATCTGCACGCATCGCGCGAGTTTAGGAGCGCCTGCACAGTAAGCGCTTACCGAATCAGGAGATTACGCAGCTGTAACCACACCGTCAATACTCGTCACAAGCACAACGCCGGGAATTATTGGGTGGGCATCCTCATGCGCCAATGGCATACTCGCCGACGGTCCATATATCCGTCGGTATGCCATAAAGGCGCGGAATTTCGGCCGATGCGGGGGCCCGTACGGGGGACCGGGCGGCCCCGCACGGGGCTCCTGGGCGGCGCCGCCCACCACCGTTGTCAGTGGTGGGCGGCAGGATGAAGCCATGACGACACACGCTGACGCACTTACCGATGGCGCCGCGTACGCCGAGGCGATCGAGACCGCGACGAAGGCCGCCGCCGCGTACTACGCGACGGGCGAGAGCGCGCTGGACGACGACGCGTACGACCGCCTGGTCCGCGGTATCGCCGCATACGAGGAGGCGCACCCCGACGAGGTCCTGGCCGACACGCCGACCGGCAAGGTCGCCGGCGGGGCCGTGGTCGGGGACGTACCCCATACGGTGCCGATGCTGTCGCTGGACAATGTCTTCTCCACCGACGAGTTCGCGACATGGGCCGCGTCGCTGGAGCGGCGCATAGGCCGCCCGGTCGAGCAGTGGAGCGTCGAACCGAAGCTGGACGGCCTGGCCGTCGCCGCCCGCTACGAGCAGGGCCGTCTCGCGCGGCTCATCACCCGGGGCGACGGAGTCGCGGGTGAAGACGTCTCGCACGCGATCGGCATGATCGCGGGCCTTCCGGATCGTCTGGCCGAGCCGGTGACGGTCGAGGTGCGGGGCGAGGTCCTGATGACCGCCGAGCAGTTCGAGCGGGCCAACACCATGCGCGTCGAGCACGGTGGGACACCTTTCGCGAACCCGCGCAGCGCGGCCGCGGGGAGCGTGCGGGCGAAGGACCGCACGTACACGGTGGAGATGACCTTCTTCGCGTACGCGGCCCTGCCGCTGCCCGGCTCCGGCGACGACCTGGCCGTGTCCTTGACCGAGCTGCCGCACAGCAAGGTCCTCGATCTGGCGGCCGGCCTCGGAGTGCACACCGCGGCGGACACCGCCGTCCCGCCCCGCACCGTGACAGCCGTCGAGGCGGTACAGGCCCGGGTGGACGAGATCGCCGCGCTGCGCGCCGAGTTGCCCTTCGGAATCGACGGGATTGTCATCAAGGCGGATGCCGCCCAGGACCAGCAGGACGCGGGGTCGGGCTCCAGGGCGCCGCGGTGGGCGATCGCGTGGAAGCTGCCCGCGGTCGAGAAGATAACCAGGCTGCTGGACGTGGAATGGAATGTCGGCCGGACCGGCACGATCGCGCCCCGCGCCGTCCTGGAACCGGTGGAGATCGACGGCTCGACCGTCACCTACGCGACCCTGCACAACCCCGCCGACATCACCCGCCGCGACCTGCGCATCGGCGACCACGTGATGGTCTACAAGGCGGGGGACATCATCCCGCGCGTCGAAGCCCCCGTCGCCCACCTGCGCACCGGGAACGAACAGCCGATCGCGTTCCCCGAAGTGTGCCCGCAGTGCGGCTCCGACATCGACACCTCCGAACAGCGCTGGCGGTGTGTGCGGGGACGCAACTGCCGCATCGTCGCCTCCATCTCGTACGCCGTCGGACGCGACCAACTCGACATCGAAGGCCTCGGCGCGACCCGCGTCATCCAGCTCGTCGACGCCGGGCTCATCGCCGACTTCGCCGACCTGTTCACCCTCACCCGCGAACAGCTCCTGGAACTCGACCGAATGGGGCAGACCAGCACCGACAATCTCCTGGCCGCGATCGCACAGGCAAAAGGGCAGCCGCTCTCCCGCGTCCTGGCCGCGCTCGGCGTGCGAGGCACCGGCCGCTCCATGTCGCGTCGTATCGCCCGCTACTTCGCGACGATGGAGGCGCTGCGCGCTGCTGACGCGGAGGCGGTCCAGCGGGTGGAGGGCATCGGCTCGGAGAAGGCCCCGGTCATCGAGCGCGAGCTCACAGAGCTCGCCCCTCTCATCGACAAGCTCATCGCCGCAGGCGTCAACATGACCGAGCCCGGCGCAGTCCCACCGACCGATGATGGCGACGCTGCCGCCACGCCCACGGTCGGGGCGGGCCCGCTGGACGGGATGACAGTGGTGGTCACCGGTGCCATGACCGGAGCGCTGGAGAAGCTCTCCCGCAACCAGATGAACGAGCTCATCGAGTCCGCCGGAGGCAAGTCCTCCTCCAGCATCTCCAAGCGCACCTCGCTCCTCGTCGCCGGTGAGAACGCCGGATCCAAGCGAGAGAAAGCCGAACAACTGGGCACAAAGATTGTCACCCCGGACGAGTTCGCCGACCTGGTGGCCGGCCTCCTGGGCCAAGAGGACTGAAGGGAAAACTGCTTCCATCGCACTCCCTCGACCGGGACCGAGATGACGACACGGGTCAAGGGCAAGCGCGTGCTGGTCTCTGCTGCCTGATACGGCTACTCCGTTGCGTGTGCCAATCCCATGAGGTGCAGGGACATGAACTGGCGATGCTCCTCCAACTCGTCCAGCGTTGCGCTGAGTTCGAAGCCGCAGTATCCCTGCCAGGCCCTCAAGCACATCTCCAGCGACGCCGTGGTGACCGCGATCGCGGTCACCACGGTGGCCGCCTCGCCGACGAGACCGGCACCCGAACCTTCCGCCAGGACCCGTGCGTGATCTGTCGTCCACGGCCGGCTGTGCGCAGCGCCCGGGTCACCGTCCCACGCTCCTGCTCGCACTCACCGGCTGCGGCCGCGTGACCCCGGCAGAGGGCAACCCCTGTCGTGAGAGCGACGCGCAGGGCGCGTAAGCGTCCGACAAGACACCCGTACTGCCCTCCCCGGAGGTCGGGTGTTGCGATGACCGCTAGAACTCAAGTCTGAAGGTGGGGGCGCTTCGCTGCGCCCTTCAGTCGCGGCTGCGGGTTGTTGTGGTGATCGTGCTCAGGAGTTGCGGGAGGTCTTCGAGGCTGTCGAGGACCACATCGGCTCCGGCCGAGGCGAGTTGTCGGCGGTGCTCTTGCCGGAGGCGACTCCGATCACAGGAGCGCGCCGCCTTCAAGGCCAGTACGGTTCACTTTCGCCGTACTGGCCTGCCCGGCTGCCGCCGGCACCCACCTGGCGTGTCGCGGGGCAGGCCGGATTTCGGCGTTCGGGTTCCGCCGACGTTTGCTCGCTGGCTAACCTGGACCGGGTCGAGCCCGCGTCGAAGGTGAGGGATGGGTGATGGCGTGGACGAGGCGACCCCGAAGCCGGAAGTGGTGCGCAACCAGATCACTGACGGCACCGTCGTCATCGGCCCGGTGGTGCAGGCCGGCACATTCACCGGGCAGATCCACTATCACCACAAGGACGACCGACGACCGCTGGACCTGCTCGCACTGCGGTTGTGGGTCGACCACATCGCGGCGCACTACCGCGGGATGGTCGAGCACACCGGCGGCCGGGCGGGCGCCACGTACCTCCGGCAGATCGACCTCGTGCGTGCCGGGCTGGACGACTCCGGTCCCGAGAACGAGCGGCGCAAGGACGCGGTCCGGCGCCTCGTCGTCGCCGGCATCATCGGCTACCTGGCCCGGCCCGGCGCTCCGCCGGACAAGCCGGTGCCCGAGCAGATCCTCCTCGACCTGATCGTCTTCTCGCTGTGGCCGGTGGTCACCGCCAAGAAGCTGCCGCCGGGCTGGCAGGGCGAGCTCGCCCAGATCACCTCACCCCGGCTCGCGGCGCTCGTGGAACGAGCGCGAGACGAGCGCAAGCCCGCCGCCGAGGTGTTCGCGCGCGCCGTGGCCAACAAGTCGTTCTCCTCGGCGATGGTCACGTTGTTCGACGACTTGGCCGATCCCCGCCGCGGTGGCGCGCTGCTGACGGCGATGGCGATAGCGGGTGGTCTGCGCGCCCCGCCCACCGGACGGCAGGAAGGCAAGAAGCTCGCCGCGTGGGCGCTCGCCATCGCGGGTGGCGCCGCACTGGCGGAAGCCTTGAGAGACAGCGATTCACGGGCCGCCCGGATCATCGGCGAAGTGGTCACCAGCCTGCCCGTCGACCCGAGTGACCCGTTCGACCCGATGGACCTGCCGGACTTGGTCGAGTTGCTGCTCGCCTGATGGACACTTCACTCGACCTCCTGCTCAGCGCCGCGTGGTTCACGGCGAGGATCATCTTCGTTGGCACCTTCGGGCTGTACCTCGTCACCCAGGGCAACCCCCGTGAGCTGCAGGGAACAGCCAAGATCTTCCACTACCTGAACGCGGCACCTCCGACTGCGGTCTTCCGCTGGCGGAAGCGCGATGGCTACGAGGTCATCGTCTACAACACCGCCACCGACGAGGAGGAGGTGAAGCCCGCGTTGTTCCAGCCGGTCAGGTGGTCTCCGACCTTCCTGCTGTGGCGGAAGAAGCGCCCGCAGCCCAAGAACGTCATGGTGCGCAGTGCGCTGCTTGCCTTCCTGGTGCGGTTTGTCTTCTTCATCTGGTTCTTCCTCGGCTCGTTCTGCCTGCTCGGGTGGCTGGCGGTCACCGAGAGCCGGCACTGGGTCGTCGCGATGGGAGTACTGGCCGTCCATCAGCTCGCCTTCGCCCGCACCAACATTTACTTCGTGTGGCTGAGGTGGTGGCTCTTCGTGGTCGTCGGCCTCGGGGTGTGGGTGTACCTGCAAGGCGGGGCGTTCGAAACGATCGCGGTGTGCACCGTCGGCGCACTGGTCGTGATCGCCATCCTGGGCCAGTGGTACATGACGACGAGCCGGCGGTTCCAGCACATGCGTGACTTGGGATTTGGTCCCTTCGACCCGAGCCGTCGGGGCAGGCCGTGGTGACCCCCACTCAGTACAACTCGGTTGTCATCCTCCAGCCTGACCGGCAGCATCCATTTTGCCGTGGGCCCCGCGCTGCCGCCGGTCAGCCTTCGACCTGACTTATGGTCAGGCCGCTGCCTCCGCTTCATCCCCTTTGGAGTACATTCCGAAGTCATTCCGCATCGTGGCTGCTGTGGGGATCCACGAGGCGGAATAGGCTGTTCGGGACCGTGAGTACAGGGAGGGCCCGATGGCTCGTGTGGTGGTGGTGCACGGTGTGGGACAGCAACTGGAGACCGCCGAAACGCTGTTGCCCGTCGTGGAGCCGGCGCTGCGTGGCGGCCTGAACCTGGCGCTGAGGCAGGACTCAGCCCTGGCCGAGCGCATGCCAATGCTGGCTCCCGGTGATGTGGCGTGTGTCGGCTACGGTGATCTGTTCCGGCGCCGGGCGGCTCGCGGCGCGCTGCCTCACCACTCGGCAGCGGATGTGGCCCAGGGGCTTGAGACCGAGCTACTCCTGGCCTGGTGGGAGGAGGCCGCACGGACCGAACCCACGGTCCTCGGCCCGTCGGAGACATCGCGCGGCATACTCGGCTACGCAGCCTCACGGCCGCTGACCCTCGTTGTCGTCCAGCAGGCTTTGGACGCGCTCACCCGCTCGCGTTTCTTCAAGGCAGTCTCGGACTCGCTGCTCATCGCCAGCCTCAAGCAGGTCCGACGCTACTTCGAGGAGCCGGATCTCCGCAGCGCCGTACGAGCCCGGGTGATGGAACTCCTCGACGAGGACACGCAGGTTGTCGTCGGACACTCGCTGGGGTCGATCGTGGCATACGAGGCACTCGCGCACAGTCCGCAGCCACACTGGCGGATCGGCACGTTCGTCACCCTGGGCTCCCCGCTCGGGATCCGGCACCTCACGTTCGACCGCCTCGAACCGGCGCCGTACGAGGGTGTGGGAGTCTGGCCGAAGTCCGTGCGGCGGTGGCACAACATCGCGGACGCGGGCGACGTCGTCGCTCTTGTACGCGATCTGCGTACCCGGTTCGGCCCGGATGTCCAGGACCACCTGGTGCACAACGGCGTGACCATGCACGACATGACGGCGTACCTGACCGCCGTCGAGACCGGCCGGGCCGTGGCCGAAGGGCTGGCCCGGTGAGCACTGCAAAGCGCTTCCTGTTCGCGGCGGGCACGCACCGCTATCCGGACGAGCCGCAGCTGGAGGATCTGACCGGCGTCGACGAGGACGTCGCCCGGGTGGCCGAGCTGTTCGAGGGCATGGGCTACACCCGCATCCTGCCCCACCTGGTTCATGACCCCCGCGCTCGGGACCTGGTCCGCGACCTGGAGGAGTGGCTGACCCATCCGGAGCGCTCCGAGGAGGACGTACTCGTCCTCTACTACGCGGGCCACGGACTGCGGCACCCGAAGTTGCGGGGCCACTACCTGATGTGCCACGACAGCCGAATCGAGCGACCCACAGGCACGTGCGTGAAGTCGGCCGACCTTGCGGGTCTGCTCGCGTCGTCTCCCGTCCGCCACGTCCTGTTGATGGTGGACACCTGCTATGCGGGAGCCGGTACGGCCGAGATGGCCATTGTCACGCACGACCTCACCGACCTGCGCGGGGAGGACGACGAGGGCCCGTGGCTGCTGGCCGCTGCCCGGGCCCGGGAGCAGGCCGTGGACCACGCCTTCGTGGCGGCCCTCGAACATGCCCTGAAGATGAGCCGGGCCGGCATGCGCCAGCCGTACCTGGACCCGGTCGAGCTGACCGGTCGGATCGACACCTACCTGCGCGAGCACCACCCGCACCAGAGCGCGCGGTGCAGCGCCACGGATGTACGAGTGCCGCCGCCGTTCTTCCCCAACCCCGGGTACCGGCCGGGGTTGCCACCCGAACTGATGGACCTCCAGGCCGCCCGGGAATGGACCGCCCATTTCGACCCCCGCGGTCGCGGCGTGGAGTACGCGAGCGAGAAGGGCGATTACTTCACTGGCAGGCTCCAGGCCCTGGCCGTCCTCGCCGCCTGGCTGCGGCAGCCCCAGCACGACGGCCGCGCCCGGCTGGTCACGGGCGGGCCGGGTTCGGGCAAGTCAGCGGTCCTCGGACGGCTGCTGGCCCTGGCCGACCCGGACCCGGCACGACGGCCCGGCAGCCCGGACCACGTACGCCCACCGGCGGGCTGCGTGACCCTCGCCGTACACGCCCGTGGCACGACGCTGGAGGCGCTCACCGCCCGCCTGGCGGCCGGCTTGGACGTACCGGCCGACACCTGCCAGGGATTGCTGGCCGCGTTGGCGGACCGGGTCGGCACCGTCACCGTGCTGATCGACGCCCTGGACGAAGCCGGTACGGGAGTCAGCGGTACCGAACCACGCCGCATCGCCCGGGAATTGCTGCGACCGCTCTCCGCCCTGCCCCACGTGCGATTGCTCGTCGGCACTCGCCGGGGCCCGGTCGCCAACATCGGCAGCGCGGTCGAGTTGATCGACCTGGACGCACCCGCGTACACAGGCCACGACGACATATCGCAGTATGCCCGGCGGCTGCTCGCGGACGTGGACGAGGCCGACCGGCTGGCCGACGCGGTCGCCCGGCGCGCCCGCGGCTCCTTTCTCGTCGCGCGCATGACCGCCCGGGCTCTGGCCCACGGTGACCTGGTCGTGGATACCGCCGTTCCCGACTGGGAGTCCCGCCTTCCGTCGGAGGCGGGCCAGGCCTTCGACGCGTACCTGGCCCAGTACGGCGACCACGAACCAAAGGTCCGCCGCCTCCTCGCCCCGCTCGCCTACGCGGAGGGCGAGGGCCTGCCGTGGGACTCCCTGTGGGTACCGCTCGCAACCGCCCTGTCCGGTGTGTCCTGCACGGACGAGGACGTCGACTGGCTCTTCCACCACGCGGGCGCGTACGTCGTGGAGGTGCCGGTCGACGGTGACCGGTCGGTGTTCCGGCTCTTCCACGAGGCCCTGGCCGAGCATCTGCGCAACCCTCGCCGCGACCTGGAGAACCAACGGCGCTTCACGCACACGCTCCTGCGTACGGTCCCGATCGGCCCGGACGGCACCCGTGACTGGTCCCGCGCCCACCCCTATGTCTTGGCCCACCTGCCGGGACACGCCGCTGCGGCGCGGGAGCTGGACCAGTTGGTCGAGGACGCGGACCTGCTGGTCCACGCCGATCCGGACGTGCTCCTTCCGGCGCTGGAGGCGGTGGTCTCGCCCAGGGCCAAGCTGGTCCGGGCGATGTACCGGACGTCGGCACACCTGTACCGCCGCGCGTCGTCCCACGAACGGGCGCAGATCCTCTCGGTGGACGCCGCCCGGTTCCGGGCCGAGGGGCACCGGGAACAGCTCGAACGGCACCTGACGTGGCGGCCCCGGTGGGCGACGGCGAGCCAGACGAGCACGGCGTTCCGTTTCGTGCTCCGGGAGGGCTCGGCGACGGGCGTGGCTTGCGCCGTTGTCGACGGGCACCCCATCGCCCTGGCCGGCGGACGTCGGCGCATCGAGGTCTGGGACCTGGCTACGGGGGCTCGGCGGGATCCGCTGGACGGGCACTCCGAGAACGTGGTCGCGGTGGTCAGCACCGTGCTGGACGGCCGCCCCATCGCGGTCAGCAGCAGCGACGATCACTCGGTGCGCGTATGGGACCTTTCCACGGGAGCGTCGATCTCCCGGATCAGCGTTGGCGACGACGTAGTGGAGGCAATGGCCTGTACGCAGTTCGAGGGGTCGGAGACAGTCGCCTGCTACGGCTACAGCGGCGCTGTCTGGTTCCTGGACCTGCGGTCCCATGAACTTCACCAGATCTCGGAAGGCGATTCCCAGCGCAGCAAACGGCCTGGGGAAGTCACAGACTTTGGCATCGGATGCGTAGAGACGGATGGAGCGCCGCTCATTGTGACGATCCAACCCTACGAGGGTCTGGCACTGTGGGACGGCCGGGACAAAACGTGGCACCAAATGGTAGCCAGCAGGTATGCGCAGATGTGTGCGGTTGACTGCGTGATGCTCGACGGTTCCCCCATCGCGGTCACCAGTACCGCCGACGGCATCGTGGAACTGTGGGATCTCAACTCACGCGCCATCACCTCTCGTTTCGCCGTGCGTACAGGCGATGTCACGGCACTGACCTGCACCAGCCGGGGACGGCGGCAGGTCGCTGTCATTGGTTACAGCGACGGCGCCGTCGAGGTCCGGGAGCTGCCGAGCGGAAGGCTCCTCAACGAGCTCAATGGCCAGACCGGCTGGGTGAACGGCATCGCCTGCGCGGCCACGGAAGGTGTACCCGTAGTCCTCACCTCCAGCGACGAGAGCGGACTGCGCATGTGGGAAATGACCGAGACCGAGTCGGCCAGAGGGCCGGCAGGTCATACGAGCAGCGTCCACGCCGTCGCTTGCGCCGTCGTCAATGGGAACCCAGTGGCTGTCACAGGCAGCTACGACCACACGGTGCGCATGTGGGATCTGACCGCAGGAACAGCGATCGCGTGCCTCACAGGTCACACCAACTGGGTGAAGTCCACGGGATGCGCCATCGTCAACGGGACCCCAGTAGCCGTCAGCACCGACTATGACGGCCAGATCCGGGTATGGGATCTCGCCACAGCAACGCAGCTCCGCACATTCACGGTTGACGACCACAGGCCCGTCGCAGCATGCACCGTCATGAACGGCGCTCCGGTCGCCATGATCGGAGGCACACAACGCACGCGTGATGCGGAGGGCTCCGTCCCCCTGTTGGACATGTCCACTGGTGATGCACTCGGTTGGCTCTGCCAACATCCCGCCGACATCACGGCGGTGGCCTGCGCGTCCTCAGGTGACTCGGTGATCGCCCTGACCGCCCAGCGAGCACCATCCACGGTGCAGACAATGCACAAGGAGGACCAAGAACATCCCTCTAGCGTGAACACGGTGATCATCTGGGACCTGGTGACCCGTACCGCTCGCGGACGACTGCACGGATGCACGGACCAAGTAAGCGCCCTGGCCTGCGCATTCATCGACGGCCACCCCATCGGGATCACCGGAACGGCCGACACAGGCACCCATGTGTGGGATCTCTCCACCGGGCGGATGGCCTTCCAGCTGGACACGGGCCGCGAGTGGGTTCACTGCGTCACCACCGGACTCATCGACGGCACGCAGGTCGCCGTCACCGCCGTCGGTGACTCGGTGCGAGTCTGGGACCTGACGTCCGCCCGGCTTCTGCAACGCATCGAGCTACCGCTCGCACCACGCGCCGTCGCCATCGGCCCCAACGGCGAACTCGTCGTCGGAGCGGGGTACGAGGTGATCGTGCTGGAGCGTACGGGCAGACCGCACAGCGCCCGCGGCTCCTACCGTCCCTACCGTTAGTACGGTCTGTCCGCGGTCGTGATCAAGAGCCCACGCTTTATCCCGGTCCTGGAGAAGGCCAAGTTCCGCGCGGTCGGGCGCCCCGGCCTTCAAGGGTGCCAAGGTCGATGAGGCGTCGGGATCGAAGCCCGAGCATGAGACGCGGTAGCCGATCCGCGGGCGGTGCACGCGATGCTGAAGGGGCTCGGCTACGTGCCGGTGATCGCCTTCGAAAAGCGGTGCCGAACTACGACTTCGAGGCTCGGGGTCGGCGGATGCCCGCCACGCTCGTCCGCGTCCCAGAGCTCGACGGGACCTTCCTTGAGCTGGAGACCCTCGTGGACGAGGACGAGGTGGCCCCGGGCTCTTGCCGACGTGCGCGCGGTGGCGTGTTGTCGCACAGCCTGACCATGGACGTACGAAGGCGCCCGCACCCCAAGGCGAGACTGTGGAGTCTCCGGGGCATCCGGCGATGTCAGTACCAGATCGCGATCGGTCTGCCCCCGCGGTCGTACTGCGGCGGGTCCGGCAGGGTCCGCGCGCGACCCTCGGCGATCCGCTGTGCGCTCCACGCCGCAGCCGCCGCGTCGAGTACGTCGTCCGGTGGTACGCGCCCCACGTCCCCCAACTCGTCGGGGATGACGACGCCGGCGGCATCGAGGAGCGCGCGCCGGGCCATCTGCCCCGCCCAGCTCTTCTTGCGGTGCGGGAGCTGTCTGTTCCCCGCCAGCGCCCAGAACGAGACCTCGGGGTGCACTTCGTAGAGGCGCTCGCCGCCGGCTTCCGCCAAGCAGCTGTTCGCCTCGCGGAGTTTCGTGGCGAGGCCCCAGCTCTGGCGGCTCAGCCCGGCTCCGGTGAGTGCCCGGCATCGGCGGCTCGCCGACTCGTAGTGCTCCTCCTGCCACACCGCGCGCGGTGGCACCCGGAAGACACTGCCCCTCAGCCGGCCCAGCAGGGCCGCCGCCTCAGTGTCCGCGGACCGCCACCCCGTATCGAGGAGACCCAGCGGCATGTCCACGGCTACGACCCCGACGCCGCTCCGGACCGCCTCGCGCAGCAGGGAGTGAAGGGAGGCGCCCAGGCGCGCTCCCGCGAATCGGGCGTCTCGGAGCTCGACCGCCACCCACCCCGCCGGGCACGCGTCGACGCCGAGGACCGCCACCATGTCAGCCGGCATCCCCGAACGGGGCCGTCGGCGGGTACGCGTAGTCCCCGTACAGGCGGACGAAGCGGGCCGGTACGACCATCCCGCGGCGCACGAGACCGTCGGCCGTCCGCTCGTACACCTCGACCTCCTCCTGGCCGCCCGGGCCGATCGGCTGGACCAGACGGCCGCCGATCCGCAGCTGCTCGATCAGCGGCGGCGGCACCCGGGGGAAGGCGGCACACACGATGACGGCGTCGTACGGCGCGCGGGCGGCCATGCCGAGGGTGCCGTCGCCGACGACGAGCTCGATGTTCTCGACGCCCTGGTGGGAGAGGTTGGCCCGGGCCTTCTCCGCCATGTCCGGCCACCGCTCGACGCTCACGACATACGCCGCAAGGCGGGCCAGCAGCGCGGTCTGGAAGCCGTAGCCGGTGCCGATCTCCAGGACGCGCTCACTCCCGGTGAGGCCGAGTGCGTCGACCATCATGGCGACGAGCGAGGGCTGTGTCGTCACCTGGCCGTGGCTGATGGGAATCGGTACGTCCGCGTATGCCCAGGCGCGGTGTGCGGCGGGGACGAATGCGGAGCGCGGGGTGACGCGCAAGGCCCGCAGCAGGCGCTCATCCGTCACCCCGGCGGCACGGGCAGCCCTCACCAGGTCCTCAGGGGTGAGCTCCGGACTGGGGTGGGTCATTGCGTCAGCCTCCCGTTCAGGTTAACCGGACGCAGGCCCCTGTGCTGAGCCTCCCGTCTCGACGTCCGCAGGGCTCGGGTAGCCTCAGGCCCTGCTGCTTTCCCGGCGACAGACCGGTTTCCCGGCCGGGTCGGCGACGCCGAAGGGAAGTGGCGCGGTGAAGGTCTCGAAGCGCACCAAGAAAGTCACGATCGCCGATGTCGCCCGGGTGTCGGGGGCGTCGTTGGCGACCGTCTCCCGAGTGCTGAACGGCGTGGACACGGTCGACCCCGTACTGGCCGCGCGGGTCAAGTCGGCGATCCGGGAGCTCCGTTACCGACCCAGCGCAACCGCTCAGGGCCTGGCGCGCGGGCGTACAGGGACCATCGGTGTTCTCGTCCCCGACCTGTCCAACGCGCACTTCAGCGAGCTGATCAAGCCGCTCTCCGCCACGGCCAGGGCGGGTGGCACCCGAGTCGTCGTGATGGACTCGGACGAGGACCCGGGCGCCGAGCGCGAGCTCGCCGAGGACTTGATCCGGTACTCCGACGGGCTGCTGCTCTGCTCGCCCCGCATGCCCCGGACCGACCTGGCCGCGCTCGTCGGACGCGGCGTCCCGATGGTGGTCATCAACCGGCCCGTGCCGGGGCTCGCCCTGCACTCGATCACCGCGGACTTCTTCGACGGGATGCTTGCCATCTGCCGGCATCTGGCTCAGCTCGGCCACCGCAAGGCGGTCTTTCTCTCCGGACCCGAGGCGTCCTGGGCCAACGGCGAGCGGCTGCGCGCCCTGTCAGGGGCGCGGGCATTCGGCCTCGAAGTGTCCTCGATCGCCTGCGGATCGACCGCCGACGACGGATACGCGGCGGCCCCCGCCGCACTGGAGAGCGGGGTCACTGCCGTCATCGCGTACAACGACTTCATCGCGCTCGGTGTGCTCGCCAGCTTCTGCGAACTGGGCGTGCGGGTTCCCGAGGACATGTCACTGACCGGCTTCGACGAAATAGACATGGCCAGATTCTCCGCACCGCCGCTGACGACAGTGGCGATTCCACGGGAGAGGCTGGGCCGGATCGCGGGCGAGGCGCTCGGCCGCGTCATGGGCGGCGACGAGGACATCGATTCCGAGACCCTCCCCGTTGAACTGCGGATTCGTCGTTCCACCGGCGCAGTGGTCTGACACGTTCGACACGTTCCGAATTCACTCTGATTCACTCTGATTTACTCTTGATTCGCTCTTGAGCTAAGTGCTGGGCTGAAGCCGTGGCTGCCCATTGTGTTCGGTGCGTGGCGGCAGAATGGCTCTCAGTGACGGAGAGGGCTCCAGGCCCAGTTCTTCCCGCAGGACATGGCGGCACTGTTCGTATTGGCGCAAAGCCGCACCTCTGTTGCCGGCGGCCAAATGCGCCTTCACCAGTACGCGATGGGCGCTTTCTCGTAAGGGCTCCGCCCGTACGGCGGCGAGTCCGGCGGCGACGGCCTCACCGTGGCGCCGCGCCGCCGTCAGTCGCTCGGTCATCGCTTCCAAGGCGTAGAGCCGGAGTTGATGATATTGCTCCTGCTCGATCAGCATCCAATCGTTTTCCGGCCACTCCGGCAGCAGATCCGTCGACAGGTCCGCCAGCGTCTGCATGTTGAGGATGTCGTCGCACGGGCGCGAGTTGTCGAGCAGCCGGTGCGCGCGTGCCACCGCCTCGTGCAGGTCCACGGAGATGTCCTTGGAAATGGCCATTTCCTGCGGGGACGCCTCGATGATCGGATAGCCGGTTCGCGTCGCTCTCCATAGAGATGATCTCAGGTTCGCGTTGGCGCGTGACGTCGTGACGTCGGGCCAGAGAATTCCGGCCACATAAGCCCGGGACCGCGGGATGTCCTGCAAAGCCAGGAACGCCAGGAGCCGTTGGGTGCTGGAGCAGACCGGCACGCGTGTATGGCTGATCGACAGTGCGAAACCCTTGAGCAGCCTCAAGGTAATGACATGTGATTGTCCGTTCATTTGGCGCCCCCCCGGACGATGCCGGCCCCGGCGATCTTCGGTGCTTTCCCGAGACTCTCGAAGCCACGTTGCGAGTAAAACGTGATCGCACGGTCGACTCTTAGCCCGAGGGGCGTCAAAAGGGAATCACCGGAACGTCACGGCATCGTCACCCGCCCGGTTCCAGTAGCTCATCCAGCCACGTACGCACCGCCCTGAGGACGTCGACGGCCTCGCTCGCGGCGGTGGGGGGCGCCTGCTCCCCGTCGACCGTCTGGATGATGCGTGCGCGGAAGCCATCCGCTCTGCCGCCTTCCACCCACACCCGGAGTATCAGGACACCGGACCGCGGTGAAGGGGTCTCCCTGGGGGTCTCCATGAACGACCAAGTGTTCCTCACTGATGTCACCCGGGCGTTGTCGCTCCGTGACCGTTGGCGTCATCGCGCGGCACCAGGACGCGCTGGTGACGCCGGTGTGACGGGTGAGTTGCGGCCTGATCACAGGGGATTCTGCATCCTTCCGGTGTACGTCTTCAGCGCGTGCCGAGCCGAGGGGGGCTTCGAATGGGTGACTTCGGTGTGATCGCCGATGTCTCGACGGTCATCGTGGGCGCCCTGACGCAGTCCCTGCGCGGGCTGAGCCAGGTCGAACCGCCGATCGCGGAACTCAACGACCTCTCCGAGACGGTGCAGACACCGCCCCCCAAACTCACCGTGTTCCTCTACGAGATCGCCGAGGACCCGACGTCGCGCAACCGGCCGCCGGTGCGCTCCCTGCCGCCCGGACCGCTGACGACCCGCAAGCCGCCGATGGCCCTGCTGCTGCGGTACCTGGTCACCCCCTGGGGCGGCGACCAGATGACCCAGCACCGGATGCTCGGCCGCGCTCTGCAGACCTTCTACGACGACGCGATCCTCGACGGCGTCCAGCTGACCGGCAGCCTGGCGGCGAGCACCGACTCGCTGCACCTCACCCTGACGCCGCTGACCCTCGATCAGAAATCCTGGATCTGGTACGCGATTCAGAAGCCGTACCGGCTCTCGCTGAACTACGAGGTCCGTGTCGTCAGCCTGGACTCGGCCGTCGAGACGGCGGTACGGCCCGTGCAGAGCCGGACCATCGACGGGACGGCGACACTGTGAACGCCTTTCTCCCGCTCGCCCGGTCGACGACCTACAGCCCGGCCTGGTTCGTGCCGTTCGACGACTACGCCAGGCGAGTGCGTACCGTGGGCGTGGAGATCCAGCTGGACCGGTTCGAGGACGGCGGCTGGCTGCCCCTGGACAACAGGGCCGTACGCACGCCCAGCGCGGCCATGGCCTTTCCGGGGCTGGGCAGGCGCAGCGAACCGCGGACGGCCCTGCCGGAACGCCACCGGGCCCGCTTCGCGGCCCCCGGCTACCAGCCGCTGTACCCGGCCGACGGCGAGCCGTTCTCGGCCGCTCTCACCGGCGTCGAGTTCCTGGTGTACCCGTACGACGACACCCACCCGCCGGCCGAGACGACCGTCCCCAGGCTGGTCAGACTCCTGCCGAGCGTCTCCTTCCCCTATCCGCCGGGCCTGCGCACGGTCCACGGGGTCGTCCTCGACGCGTCCACCCGGACGCCCATCGCGAACGCGCTCGTCGAGGCCCGGGGACAGGCGAACTACGACGACCCGACGCCGTGGCACGAACGCACCCTGTCCGACGCCACGGGCGCCTTCCGGCTCGCCCTGCGGTGGGCGGGCGAGAAGGCCGGCGAGGACGCCGTCGAGGAGACGTTCCGCCTGCAGGCCTCCGAACGGCCGGGCCGGACCGGGGAGCTGGTCGTACAGCTGCCCCAGGACACCGAGCGCCCGCACGTCATCGAGATCCGTGAGCAGTGAGGAGCCATCCATGCCCGAGTATCTGAGCCCCGGGGTCTACATCGAGGAGATCGATGCGGGACCGCGGCCCATTGCGGGGGTGAGTACGAGCACGGCCGGCATGGTCGGGGTCACCGCTCGCGGCCCGTATACAGGCAAGCCCAAACTGGTGACGAACTTCCTGGAGTTCCAGAACACCTTCGGCGGGTTCCTGCCGGAGCCCGAGCCCGCCATCCGCGACGCCTGGGCGAACAACCCCGACGAAGGCGGACGCTGGTGGCTGTTCCCACTGGCCGTCAAGGGCTTCTTCGACAACGGCGGCCAGCGGCTGTACATCAAGCGGGTCGCCGCCGGGCAGGCCACGCCGGCGTCCGGTGTGCTGGGCAGCGGGCTGGTGAGCCGTATCGCCGGTGACGCCGCGCGGGGTGCGACGAGCGTGCAGCTCGGCCACCTGATCGGCTTCACCGGCGTAGGACAGCAGATCAAGATCTTCCGGGGCGACGACCGGGAGGAGATCCACACCGCTGCGGTCACCGGCTACGACATGACCGCCCGCCGGATCACGCTGGACCTGCCCCTGTCCGCCGCGGTCCGTACGACCCGCGGAGACTACGTCCAGGTCGGGAACCGCGGCACCGAAGAGACGCTGCGGCTGTCCGCCGTGAGCCCCGGCTCGTGGGGCGGGGCCGTCCAGGTCCGCATCCAGCCGATGGCCGGCGCCGCGCTGCCGGTGCTGCCCGATCCGCAGGAGGGCGCGCTGTTCATCACCCGGCTCGTCGCGGACGCCGCCGCGGACAGCCAAACGGTAGAGGTGGCCGAGGTGACCGGGCTCGCCCCCGGTGCCGGCTGGGTGCAGATCGGCCCCCGCCGGTTCGAGGTCCAGGCGAGCGAGCCGGCGGACGGAAAGGTCACGCTGACCTTCCCGGCGGACACGACCCACGCTGCGTGGGACACCGGACTCACGGTGCGCCGCGTGCGCCGGGGCAACATCGCGCCGGACGGGTCGAAGCTGCGGGTCGGCGGCGCCGGCCGGCTGTACCAGGGCGCGGTCGTCCAGCTCGACAACGGCACCACCCTGACCGCCGTGACCGTCGACGCGATCGACGGGGACCTTGTCACCTTCGACCGGGCCGCGCCCGGGACGTACTTCGAGACCGACCGGATCCATCTGATCGAGGCCGAGGTCTCCACCCGGTTCACGGATCCGGGCGGCGCGGCGGTGACCGAGACATTCGGCAACCTCCGGCTCTCCGGCGACACCCCGGCGAACCTGACGGCCGCTCTGGAGAGCCGCTCGCAGCTGGTCCGGGCCACGGCGCTGACCGGCCTGTCCACCGATCCCACACAGTTCCCCGTGCCCGCGGTCGGCTCCTGGCTGACGCTGACGGACGGGGACGACGCGGCCGGCAGCCTGACCGTGGCCGACTTCGTCGGAACAGACGGCGGCAGCGGCCGGCGCACCGGAATCGTCGCGCTGGAGGACATCGACGAGGTCGCCGTCTGCGCGGTGCCCGGCATGTGGTCGGGCACGGTCGAATCGGCCCTGGTCACCCACTGCGAGCTCCTCAAGGACCGGTTCGCGATCCTCGACCCGCGCGACGGCCTGGACCTCGAAGGCATCCAGGCGTTCCGTGAGCCGTTCGACACCAAGTACGCGGCGCTCTACTACCCGTGGCTCGTTACCCGCGACCCGTCGACCAACCGCGACGTCGAGGTGCCGCCGTCCGGTCACATGGCGGGGATCTACGCGCGCGTGGACGTCGAGCGGGGCGTGCACAAGGCGCCGGCCAACGTGGTCATCCGGGGCATCCGGCAGACCGACGGCATCGCCCAGGACATCACCAAACGGCACCAGGATCTGCTGAACCCCAAGGGGATCAACGCGCTGCGGTTCTTCCCCGGCCTCGGCCACCGGGTGTGGGGCGCGCGCACGCTGTCCTCGGACAGCTCGTGGAAGTACATCAACGTCCGGCGGCTGTTCCTCTTCCTGGAGGAGTCGATCGACGAGGGCACCCAGTGGGTGGTCTTCGAGCCCAACGACGAGGCGCTGTGGGCCCTGGTCCGCCAGACGGTCACCAATTTTCTCACCACGGTCTGGCGTAGCGGCGCGCTCGCCGGCACGACCGCCGACGAGGCGTTTTTCGTCGCCTGCGACCGCACCACGATGACCGAGGACGACCTGGCCAACGGCCGGCTCATCTGTGTCATCGGCGTCGCGCCGGTCTTCCCGGCCGAGTTTGTGATCTTCCGAATCCAGCAGAAGACCCGCGAGACCCAGCTCGCCTGAGCACCCGACTCTCGCCTGCGCACCCGACTGAGGAGGGGGCACCATGCCACCCGTAACCAGGGACGATCCGTACGCGTCCTACAACTTCCAGATCATCGTGACCAACGTCAGTGACGACGGCGTCGCGGTGAGCGGCTCCTTCACCGAGGTCAGCGGGCTTGAGCTGGAAATCCCGCCGATCGAGTACCGCAACGGGAGCGAGGACATCACCGTCCGCAAGATCCCGGGGCTGAAGAAGTTCACCAACCTCACCTTCAAACGCGGCATCACCGGCCATGTCGGCTTCTGGAACTGGGTGACCGAAGCGCTCAACGGCAAGGTACGGCGCGCGTCCGGCTCGATCGTGATGCTGGACGAGAACCGCCAGGAAGCCATGCGCTGGAACTTCGACCGCGGCTGGCCGACCAAGTACACCGGCCCGACGCTCAGTTCGACCAAGAATGAGATCGCCATGGAGACGCTCGTACTGGCGGTCGAAAAGCTGGAGATCGACGCCTGACATGGCCGGCGAAGCGCTCCCCGGCGTAACCCTGACGTCCGCATCCCGTGGCCCGGACGCGGAACCGCTGCGCACCGACGTGGCGGCGTTCCTCGGCCGGTTCCGCCGGGGCCCTGTCTCCACGCCGGTACGGGTGGAGAACTGGAACGACGCCGTGGACGCCTTCGGCCCGCCGTCCGGCGCCTTCGCCGCGCCGTACGCACTGCGCGGCTTCTTCGAGAACGGCGGCCGGACGGCCTGGGTGCTGCGCGTGTCCGGGCCGGCCGCCACCGCCCGCACCCAGTGGACGGTCGGCGACGTGGGCGGATTCTCCGCCGCCCGCTATCAG
Organism: Streptomyces sp. NPDC052236; assembly: GCF_044548015.1. NCBI lineage: Bacteria > Bacillati > Actinomycetota > Actinomycetes > Kitasatosporales > Streptomycetaceae > Streptomyces > Streptomyces sp. NPDC052236. Next base: position 60,630 of record NZ_JBIUBL010000027.1, read on the forward strand.
GTGGTCGCCACCAGCCCGGGAGCCTGGAGCAACGGCGTGCGCGTCGCCATTCGCTTCCAGGCCAGTACGGTCGCCGGACCGCCGACGGTGAGCGTACGGGTCATGGTGCCCGGCGAGCCGCCCGAGACGTTCGCCGGCCTGCCGGTCGCCGAAGTGGCCGACCGGCTGGCCGGGTCCCGCTTCATCCGGCTGATCCCCGACCGGCCCGCACCGCCGCCGGGAGCGCCGGGCCCCATCTCGATGGCCTGGGATCTGACGCTCCTGGGCGGCACCGACACGGCGCCGGGGCAGCGCGAGTACTCCGACGCCGTGGCGGCACAGGCCGACCTTCCGGAACCGGCCCTGCTGGCCCTGCCGGACCTCGGTACGGACCTGTCCGGCACCACGCACACCGACATGGTGCTGGAACTGCTGCGGACCGTGGCTCCGCTGCTCGACCGCCTCGTCGTCCTGGACGTACCGCCGCGGCTGTCCTCCGTCGACGAAGCGGTGGACTGGGCGGAGTCACTGGCCGCGGGGGGCGACAACCAGCTGCTGAGCACCGCGGCCGTCTACCATCCACCGCTGCGCACACCCGACGGGCCCACACTGCGGACCGTCCCGTCGTCCGGGCATGTCCTGGGCGTGATCGCCCGGCTGGACGGCGAACGCGGAGCACACCACACCCCCGCCAACGCCACCATCCTGGAGGCCGTCGACCTGGGGGCCGAATTCCCCGAGCCGCAACAGGTCCGGCTGTTCGACGCGGGCATCGACCTGATCCGGTGCACCCGCGGCCGAGGGCTCACGGTGTGGGGCGGACGCACCCTGTCCGCCGACCCCCGCACCCGCTACATCGCGCACCGCAGACTGCTGCACCTGCTGGTGCGCGCGATCCGGCGGGTGGCGAGCCCCCTGGTGTTCGACGTCAACTCGCCCGAGCTGCGCCTGACGTTGGTACGGGCGCTGACCTCGGTGCTGCTGTCGGCCTTCCGGGCCGGCGCGCTCGCCGGCGCACGGCCCGATCAGGCGTTCCGGGTGGTGTGCGACGACACCAACAACCCGCCCGAACAGGACCCGGGGCAGCTGGTCTGCGAGCTGGAGGTCGCCCCGGCCGTCCCCATGGAATTCATCCGGCTGCGTCTCGTACTCGGCCAGGACCGCGGCCTGGAGGTGATCGAGGCATGACCCTGGATCCGCTGCCGAAGTATCGCTTCCTCGTCACCCTCGACCCCGGCGACGCGTATCTGCCGCCCGCGCAGGCACTGCTGCTGCCGCTGGTCGCCTCCGGCGCGTTCCAGGAAGTCGCCGGGCTCGGCGCGCAGCTGGAGGTGACGAGCTACCCGGAGGGCGGACGCAACGACTCCGTCCACCAACTGCCGCTGCGCCACTCGTGGAACCGGATCACCCTCAAGCGCGGAGTGGTACGTGACCCGGGGCTGTGGGCCTGGTACCAGGCCGGACTCGCCGACTCGCTCGGCGCCCGCCGCGACGGCGCGGTGATCGTCCTCGGCCCGGACGGGGTGCCCGGTGCGGCGTGGGCGTTCCACGGCGGGCTCGCCGCCAAGTGGAGCGGCCCGGACCTGCACGCCGAGCAGAACGCGATCGCCATCGAGTCGCTGGAGATCGCGCACGAGGGGCTGACGAAAGTCCTGCAGGACACCGCGGCGAACGCGCTGTTCGCCGCGGAGCGACTGAACCAAGGAGGAAGGTGACCGGCGTGCCGAAGGTGACCATTCACAACCTCGAAGTCCGCATGCAAGTGGACGGCGACGACGGCGCGGTCTTCACCCGCCTGTTCAACAAGCACATCCAGGCCTGGGCGAAGCTGTACGAGGACGAGTGCGCCCGGGCCAAGCACACCGCGGCCGAACGCGGCTTCGGCGACGGGGAGGACCGGCCGTGAGCGTGACGCCCGTGTCCTTCGCCCGCCAGGCAGGAGCCCAGGCCCGGCTGGAGATCGTCCGCCCGGTGATCGCCGACGAGCGGAAGCGGCGGATCCCGCTGCGGTTCAACCCGACCGACTACAAGCTCAGCAAGTCCAACACGTTCGCCGAGATCACCATCCCCGGCCTGGAGACACCGCCACTGCAGTACGTCCGAGGCGGCACGGAGACCCTCACCGTCCAGGCGCTGGTCGACACCTCCGACACCCTGGAGAACGTCCGCACCGCCTACGTCGACGCGCTGCGCAACCTGCTGCGCCCCGACAGCCGCGAACACGCGCCGCCGATCGTCCGGTTCGTCTGGGACGAAGAGGTCTTCACCGGCGTCGTGGAGAAGCTGGACGTCAACTACCAGCTGTTCCGGCCGGACGGTGTCCCCCTGCGGGCCATGCTCGACCTGTCGCTCAAGGAGTTCCGTACGGCCGCCGCACAGGTCGCCGGCACGCCGCGCTCCTCGCCCACGGTGGAGAAGAGCTACGTGGTGCGCCGCGGCGACACGCTCAGCTCCATCTCCGCCGCGCTCTACCGGCGGCCCGACGCCTGGCGGGAACTGGCGCGCGCCAACGGGATCAGCGATCCCCGGGACCTGCGGCCGGGCCGGGTGCTGACCGTGCCCCGGCTGCCGTGAGGAGCGCGCGATGAGCGCCCCCACGCCGGAAGTGGCCTCCCCCGACCGGTACGCGCCCGAGTTCGAGGTCCATATCGAGGGCCTGCAAATGGATCCGAGCACCAAGAACGACATCATCGACGTCAAGGTGAACCGGGACATCGACGAGATGTCCGGCTTCGACCTCACGCTGAACAACTGGGACGACGTCAATCTGAAGTTCAAGCACAGCGACTCGCCGCAGCTCAAGCTCGGCGGCCGGGTCTCGGTCCGGCTCGGCTACGCCGACAAGCTGCTCACCGTCGCCACCGGCACCATCTCCACGCTCAGCCCGAAGTTCACCGACAGCGCGTCCCCCACCATCCAGGTCAGCGGGGTGGACGGGCTGCTGCGGCTCAAGGACCGCAAGCCCACAGAGAACGAAGTCAAGATCTACCGCGATCTGCCCGACTGGCGGATCGCGGAGCAGATCGCCCAGCGCAACCACCTGCGGATCGAGGTCACCAGGGAAGGGCCGACCCACGACCGGGTGGTGCAGAAGAACCAGGACGACGCGAGTTTCCTGCTGGAACGGGCCAAGCGGCTCGACTTCGACTGCTACATCCTGCCCGACCCGCAGTCCGGCGAGGACACGTTGTACTTCATCAAACCGACGGACGGCCGCGACGGCCGCCCGATCCGGGTGTACCGGCTGGCCTACGCGCCGGGACTGTCCACCGGACCCACCAACCAGCCCGAGGGGCTGATCCCCAACCTGCTGGAGTTCACGCCGACGCTGACGGTGTCCCAGCAGGTCGGCAAGCTCACCGTGCGCGGCTGGGACCCCCGTACCAAACAGCCGATCGCGTTCACCGCGACCGCCGAGAACCTGCCGGCCGGGCAGAACACGGCAGACGGGCAGAGCGGTCCTGAGGCCGCCGAGTCCACGCTGGGGGGCCGCCAGGACGTCCTGGTCGACGCACCGGTCAGCAGCGACCAGGAGGCCCGCGAACTGGCGATCAGCCTGCTGCGCGAGCGTGCGTACGAGTTCATCACGGGCACCGGCCGGGTGGCGGGACTCCCCGAACTGCGGCCCGGCGACAACCTGGAGATCTACGGCCTCGGGCAGCGGTTCTCCGGCACGTACTTCGTCAAGCGGGTCGAGCACACCCTCAACACCAGCGGTTTCTTCACCCAGTTCACCGCACGGCGGATCCATCAGGGGGACAAGTGAGCACCAGGACCACGCCACGCGCCCGCTCCACGGACAAGCGGTACTACGGCGTCGTGGAAGCGCTCGTAGTGGAGAACGACGGCGACGACGAGGGCCGGGTCAAGCTCCAGTTCCCGTGGTTCGACCAGACCACGGTGACCGACTGGTGCCGGGTCGGTCAGCTGTACGCGGGCAACGGCTACGGCTCGGTGTTCGTCCCGGAGAAGGGCGACGAGGTGCTCGTCGCCTTCGTCCACGGGGACATGCGGTTCCCGATCGTCCTGGGCGGTCTGTACAACGGCGCGGACAAGCCGCCGACCGCCCGCACCGACGGACGGGACCAGAAGATCATCCGGACGAAACACGGTCACGAGGTGCTCCTCGACGACACGGAGTCCAAGGCCGCCGTACGGATCAAGTCCGCCGCCGGACACGTGGTGGAGCTGGACGACCAGGGCAAGGAAATCCGGATCACGGCGGCCGAGGGCGGGAGCGTGACCGTGACCGCGCAGGGCGAAATCACCCTCAAGGCACCGAAGGTCACGGTCGATTCCGCCAACATCGAGCTCGGCGCCGGAGCCACTGAGCCGCTCGTGCTCGGCAACGCGCTGCTCCAGGCGTTCAACGCGCACACCCACCCGTCCGCCGCCGGGCCGACCGGCCCGCCGGCCCCGCCGCTCACGCCCGCCGTGCTGGCGAAGAAGGCGAGGACGGCATGAGCGAGGAATTCCTCGGAACCGGCTGGCGGTTCCCGATCCTGCCCGACGAATCCGGGCGGCTCGGCTACGCCGTCGGCGAGCAGAGCATCGAGCACTGTCTGCGCGCGCTGCTGCTCACCGGCACCGGCGAGCGGGTCATGCGGCCCGGATTCGGCACCCGGGCACAGGAGCTGGTGTTCGCGCCCGGCAGCGTGCAGAACCTGCGTGACCTGGAGAACTCGATCGCCGAGGCCGTTCGCACCCACGAGCCCAGGGTGGAGCTGGAGGAGGTCCGCGCGGAGGCCGACCCGGCCGACGAGTCACGGGTCACCGTCTCGATCGTCTACCGCATCCGGCGCAGCAACACCAAGGCGAACCTGGTGTTCCCCTTCTACGTCGGCCTCACCGGTCTCACAGGGAGGACGCCGTGACGGTGCCCGCGCCCAAACTGGACGACCTCACCTGGGACGACATGATGGCGGCCATCCGCCGCCGGATCCCCGCCGAATCGGACGGTACGTGGACCCTGCACGCGCCCGCCGACCCCGGTGTCACCCTCCTTGAGCTGTTCGCCTACCTCCTGGAACAGCGGCTGTACTGGCTGGACCAGGCGCCGGACACGCTGGTGGTCGCCGTACTGCGGCTGCTCGGCCTCGACGCTCCGCGCCCCGCCAGGCCCGCGGCCACGGTGCTGCGGCTGGCCGCCCAGGCAGGCACGGCCGCCGTCCCTGTCGTTCCCGCCGGGACGGCGCTGTCCCGGGACCCCATGGGGCGCGTCGTCTTCAGCCTCGACGACGACGTCGCCGTCTTCCCGCTCGCCGAGGGCGGTGAGGCCACCGTGTGGACCGACCGCGACCGTACGGCGGACCTGCGGGCGGGCCGGGGCGTCGCGCTCCTGGCGAGCGACGGCGCGCCCGCCCAGGCCCGTTTCACCCTGCCGTTCACCGGGGCGCTGCCCGCGCCCGGCCCGATCAGCCTGCTCTTCGAGCTGGCCGCGCCGGCCGCGTCCGCGCCGTCGTGGCTGCCTGGGGCGACCGCCAATGTGCCGCCTCCCGCGAACCTGACCTGGTCCTGGTTCCGGCCCGACGCCGAAGACATCGCGGGCGACTTCGAGAAGGTCGAGGACGGTACGGCCGGGCTGCGACGGTCCGGCGTCGTCCGGCTGCACCCGCCGGCCGGCTGGTCCACCCGCGACACCGGACTGCTGCTGTCGACCCCGGCCGCCACGTACGCGGCCCCGCCCCGCCTCCACCGGCTCGCCGTCAACGTATCCGCCGCGCACCACCGCCTTCGGCGCACCGCGCGCGGCACCGAGCTGGCGGAGCAGATCAGGGCGTGGCTCAAGCTGCCCGGTCAGCACCTCGTCCTGCCGGAAGCCGCCGACCTCCTGCTGGAGGCGACCGTGCGCCTGGCGGGGGACGAGTGGCGGCCGGTCCCGGACTTCACCTTCGGCGCGCCGGCCGACCGGATCTTCCTCATCGACCGGGAAGAGGGCGCGATCGTGTTCGGCGACGGACTCACCGGCCGCATTCCCCGCCCCGACCCGGACCTGACCGACGGCTACGTGACCGACGGCTACGTGAACGACGAGTACGTGACCGTCGACTACGTGCTCGGCGGCGGCCGGGCCGGCAACGGCGGACTCACCGGGAACTGGCTTCCGCTCTGGGACTCCCCGCCGGAGCAGGGCGCGATCTCCGCCGCCAACCTCGTACCGGCCGAGGGCGGCCAGGACCCGGAAACGATCCCCGCGGCGCGACAGCGCGCGGCCTCGTCCCTGGGGGAAGTGACCCGCGCGGTCACCGCCGACGACTTCGTCACCCTCGCCCGTACGACACCGGGCGTCGCCGTCGCCCGCGCGTACGCGTCCCTCGGCGAGCACCCCGGCTTCCCGTGCGACACGGTGCCCGGCGCGGTGACCGTCCACATTGTCCCCGCCGTCCCACGGGACGACTTCACCCGTGAGGACTTCGTCGTCGCGCCACGGCCCGACCCGGGCATGCTGTGTGCGGTCGCCGCCCGCCTGGACTCCGCGCGGCTCCTCACCTCCGAGGTCTTCGTCCGCGCTCCCGCCTACCGCGATGTGACGCTGCGCGTCGACCTGTCGGGCAACCCGGCCGACCGCACCCGCGTGTCCGCCGTGCTCACCGCGGCGCTGCGCCGCTTCCTCGACCCGCTCGCCGGCGGCGAGGAGGAGAACGGCTGGCCGTTCGGGGAACCGCTGCGGCCCTCCGCCCTGCTGCGGGCCGCACAGCGAACGCTGGGAGACCTCGCGGACGTCGCCGGTGTGGCGATCGGCCTCGACGGGGCCGACGCGGGCGAGGACTGCCACGAGGTGGAGCTGCGCGCCGGTGAACTGCCTGTCCTGCGGGCGGTCCGTATCCGGATCGTGGCCGCCGTCGAGCCGGGGGAGGGGCTGGCATGACCGGCGATGTGTGGTGGGAGCGGGACGCGCAGGCCGAGGGCAAGCTCGTACCCGGCCCCGGACCGTCCGGCGTCCAGCCGGAGCTGACCGAAGCGACCCGTGAGGCGGTACGCGCCGACGTACGCGGCCGGATCGCCGGATACACCCCCGACTGGACCGACCCCGACCGCCAGGACGCGGGCGTCGCGCTCGTACGCCTCTTCGGCACCCAGGTCGAACCCGTACTCAGCCGCGTCAACCGGCTGCCGGAGAAGGTACTCGCCGAGCATCTGGCGACGGCGGGCGTGCGACGCCGCCCGGCCGGTGCGGCGGCCACGCTGCTCGAGTTCACCGTGAACCCGCCGGACGGCGCCTCCGTGCTCGTCCCTGCCGGTTTCCAGAGCGCGGCGTCGAGCCCGTCGGGGCAGGTGATCTACGAGACCGACCAGGACCTGTACGCCACACCGGCCACGCTCGGCACGCTCGCCGTACAGGAGTCGGGAACGCTGGAGTCCCTGCCGCTGGGGCCGTCCGGGCCGAGCCGCCCGTTCGCGCCGTTCGGCAGGGACCCCGAGCCCGGCAACGGCCTGTGGATCGGACTCGCCGGAACAGCCGCCGCTTACCCGCGGCTGTCCCTGGGCTTCGTGGTCGTCGCCGCACCGCCCGCGCCCGCGGGCTCCGGCGGTCCGGCATCACTCGGTCCGGCATCACTGGTGCCCCCGCCGCTGCTGCGCTGGGACGTGCTGGACGGCACCCGGCTCGTACGCGCCGAGCTGATGCGCGACTCCACGGCCGGGCTGCGCGCCAGTGGGACCGTCGAGCTGCGGGTACCGCGCTCGTGGGAGCCGGGCAGCCCGTCCGGTTTCCGGCCGGGGCCCCCGCTGCGCTGGCTGCGCCTGCGGATCGCGCACGGGGCCTTCACCGGAGCGGCGCCGGTGCTGTCCGGACTGAGGCTCAACACGGTCGCCGCCACGGCCGCCCGCACGGTCAGGGACGAACCGCTGCAACCGATCCAGGACCCCGGGGCGACGGGCCGCCGGCGCATGAGGCTGAGTCAGCTGCCCATCCTCACCGGATCCGTGGTCATCGAGGTCGACGACGACACGGGCGGCGATGTGTTCGGTACTTCGGTCGGCTCCTCGTACCGGTGGCAGGAGGTGGAGAGCCTGGCCGCGTACGGCGCCGACGACCGGGTGTTCACCGTGGACCACGAGGTGGGCGAAGTGACCTTCGGGGACGGCGTCAACGGCGCTGCCGTGCCGCCCGGCTTCCGTAACGTCCGTGCCCTCAGGTACCGCGTGGGCGGCGGCAGCAACGGCGCCGTACGCGCCGGGGCCGTCAACGGGGTGGTGACCGCGCTGCCGTTCGTCATCGGCGTCAACAACCCCTTCCCGGCCTCGGGAGGAACGGACGCCGAGTCCGACGCCGACACGATCCGCCGCGGAGTCGGCGAACTGCGCGCCCGCGGCCGGGCCGTGGCACCGGCGGACTACGGCCTGCTGGCCACGCGCGCCCCGGGGGCGTCGGTGGCCCGGGCCCAGGGCGTGCCCGGCCTGCACCCCGAATTCGCGGGCGTGCCGATCCCCGGCGTGGTTGGAGTCCTTGTCGTACCGGCCGTGGCGCCGGGCGACGAGACCGGCGAACCGCCCATGCCCACCGCCGCGACACTGCGCGCCGTCGCCGACTTCCTGACCCGCGAGGTCGCCCCCGCCGGGGTCACGGTGGTCGCCGCCCCCGCGCGCTACCGGCGGGTCGCCGTGGAGTCATGGGTCACCCTCGACGCGGACCACGACCGCGCCGCTGTCCTGGCCAGGGCCGGCGACGCGGTGCGCGGCTATCTGGATCCGCTGAGCGGCGGGGAGAACGGCGCGGGCTGGCCGTTCGGCGGCGCGCTGCGGCACGCGGCGCTGGTCCGGCGGCTGCTGGCCGTCGACGGAGTCCTGGCCGTGTCGCAGCTCTCGCTCACCGTCGACGGAGTACGGCTGCCGCCCTGCACCGACCACGCGATCGGGCCCCACACGCTCGTCTGGCCGGAGCGCCCGCTGCTGATCCCCGTAGGAGACCGGCCATGACGTGCGCACCACAGAACGCGACCTTCCGCCTGCTGGACGCCTACGTCGGCTGGGACGAGCTCACCGGCGAGGGCGACGAGCCGGGGGCAGGCGGCATCGTCGGCTTCGAGGACCCGGCCGGCATCCGGCTGGCCTACCGGGGCTCCGCGCCGGAAGGCCCCTCCAGGGACCAGCTGCTGCCGTGGTTCCCCGACCGCCGCCTGGCGCCGGGATGCGGGCCGTGCGCCTGGTACCTGCTCGTCCCCGACGGTCCCGACGGGCCACGGCTGCTGCGCCGCGACGTGTGCAGCGGCGGCTGGACCCCCGTATGGCCTGCTGATTGCGACCCCGGCCTGCTGCGCGAGCCCTTCTCCGTCGCCGCGCGCGGACACCGGCTGGCCGTCGTGGAGCCGGACCGGGTCCTGGTGTGGCGACGCGAGGGCGAGCAGCTCGCCGGTGTGATCAGGGTCAGGCGACCGCGCTGGGCCGCACCGGCCCCCGACGACGAGATCCTGGTGGCCTGTCAGGGCACCACGGATCTGCGCCGGTACGACGCGGCGGGCGCCTTCCGCGGAGTCATCCGCACCGGCGCCCGGGGCGAGATCATCGGTCTGCGCACCGGGCCCGACCGGACGATATGGCTGCTCACCGACGACGGTGACCGGCTGAGGATCTACCAGGGCGGCTGCGACCGCCGGTTCCGTACAGCGACCACGGAAGAACTGGCCGCGGCCCTGCCGCCGAGCACGCTCACATCAGCGGACGAGGACGGGTTCTGCCTGCGCGAGAAGGGCCCGGACGCCGCTGCCGTGACCACCTGCCACACCTGGCAGGGCCTGCCACGCCAGACCCCACCACCGGCGACCACCCCCTATGTGACCAGCGGGTCCTATGTCACCACCCTGATCGACAGCGGCATCTCGCGCTGCCGCTGGCACCGCATCCGCGTGGACGCCGACGTGCCCACCGGTACGGCGGTCGCCGTGCAGATCGTGGTCTCCGAGGACGGCCGCTACGACGCCACCGACTGGCAGGCATCGGCCCCGGGAGCCACGGACTTTCTTGTCGACCAGCCGCCCGGCCGCTTCCTGCGGCTGCGCCTTCGGCTGTCGGGCGACGGCGGCGCGACCCCGGTCGTACGCCGGATCCGGCTCGACTTCCCCCGGGCGACCAGCGCCGATCTGCTGCCCCCGGCCTTCCGCCAGGACCCCGCGGCCGACGACTTCACCGAGCGCTTCCTGTCGCTGTTCGACTCCTCGCTCGCCGATCTCGACCGGGTCATCGAGCGCTATCCGGCGCTGCTCGACCCGGCCGGTGTCCCGGACCGGGTGCTGCCGTGGCTGGCCGGTCTGCTGGGCCTGTCGTTCGAGGTCGGCTGGGACGCGAAGACCCGGCGCACGCTGCTGGCCGCGGCCCCGGAGCTGTACCGGCGCCGCGGCACACCATGGGCGCTGCGGGAAGCGGTACGCATCGTGTTCGGGGTGGCCCCGGTGATCGACGAGCTGGCGAAGGACCGCCGCTGGGCGCAACTGCGCGAGGCCGTCGGCGGGGGCCTGGGGAAGCCGGGTCTCGGCTCCGTACGGCTGTTCAGCCGCTCGGCGAGCCGGTTCCGGGTCGGCGGCTCGGAACTGGGCGCGGCGCCCCTGCGTGCGTTCGGCACGCCGGACAGCGACCCGCTCACCGCGCACGCGCACCGGTTCCGGGTGCTCCTGCCCGCCGGTGCGGCGGACGAGAGCGCGCTGCGGCGGCTGGTGGAGCGGCAGGCGCCCGCGCACACGGTGGGGTCGGTACGGACCGGTGGCGCGGGGTTCGTGGTCGGCTCGCGGTCCACGGTCGGTGTGGACACCGCGTTCGTCCCGCTGCCGCCGCCCGTGCTGGGCGGCGAACGCCCGTTGCGGCTGAACCGCGACGGGGTGCTCAGGCCAGGACCAAAAGGATCGCGCCGAGGTGTCGGGGTGGGAGTCGTCTCCGCCGTCGGTGTGCATACGCGAGTGTGGTGAGAGGACAGTGCGATGACGGAGACAGGGACGGAATCGACGGGGGCGTTCGACGCGCCGCCACTGCGCAGGCTGCGGTATTTCCACGGCCAGATGCTGGGTGCCAGGGACTTCCAGCGTGAACAGGAGTACTTCCGCGAGAAATTGAAACTGCGTATGCGCGGCGTGCTGGGCTACGGGGTGGTGTGCGGCCTGTACGTAGAACCGGCGCGGCGTCACGACAAGGACTGCCCGCCGGACGCCGACGAGTCAGTGGTGGCCGAGGAGTCCGCGCAGTCGGAACAGTCGGAACAGTCGGAACAGTCCGAACACTCGGAACAGGAGGGTACGGAGCACAGACGGCGCAAGGCCGAAGTCAAGATCACCCCTGGTCTCGCCGTGGACTGCGACGGCAACGAGGTCGTGGTGCGTGGCGGCTGCGTGATCGACCTGTGGAAGGCGCTGCCGCGGGACGAACGGGACACGGACACAGTCTGGATCGGCATCGAGTACGCCGAGCGGCCCGTCGAACCCACCCGCGCCGTCTACAACGACGCCTGCGCGGAGACCTCCGACTGCGAGCACGGCTGGACGGAGGAGTGCTACACGGTACGCGTCACCGGGTGTGAGCCGCCCATGGACGACCGTTGCGACACCTGCTGTTCCCGGTGTGAGCACAAGGTGCTGTGGCTGGCCAGGATCGACTGCGTGGACTGGTACGAGCCGGTCCGCAAGGACCAGATCCACATGAACATCCGCCGTCCGTTCGGCAGGCACCTGCCCACGGTGATCACCGGCATCAACTGGATCCACGGACACACCTACACCATCGACGAGGCCAAGGCCCTGCTCGGCACTCAGGACGAGGACGGCGGGCTCGTCGTGCGGTTCTCCGCCGGTGTCCGGTCCGACACGCTGCAGCGCGGCGTGGTGGAAGTCCAGGTGATCGAGGGCGGCAGCGGCCGCAACGCCTCCACCTGGTACATGGGCGGCACATTCGCCGAACCGGCCGACCATTCCGCCACCGAAACCGCTGAAACCACCGCAGAACCAGCCACTGAACCGGCCACCGAATCAAGCAGGTTCACCAAGCGATTCCGCTACCGCCAGACCACGCGCGAGACGCTTCAGGACGGCGACCGCGTGATGATCACCGTCCGTGCCGCGTTCATCCTCGACCGCTGCTGCCGCCCGGTCGACGGCACCCACGTCGGCGGACGCGTACCGACCATCGACGCCGAGACAACCGAGTCGGACAGGCGGCGCGGCTGTGACCTCCCGCCGTCCGGCATCGGGCCCTGGACGTCCGGCACCGGCTCGGGCGGAGACGTCTTCGAGAGCTGGTTCTTTGTGAAGGAGCGCTGATCATGGGAACAGACTGCGGCTGCGGCTGCGGCTGCGGTGGTGACGCCACCCGCACCTCCACCTTCGTACGCCCCCGCTTTTTCGCCGGCCAACTGCTGACGGAGGACGATCTCGGCCTGCTGGTCGACTATGTGACGGCGAAGGGCAGACTGCACAACCGCTCTCTGTCCGGGCCGGGCGTCGTCTGCGGCCTCGGCGTCACCTGCGACCCCTGCGGTGGCGGCACCGTGGCGGTCCACCCCGGACACGCATTCGACTGCGCGGGCAACGACATCGTGGTGCCCTGCACTGAACGGGTCGATGTGTCGGCACTGGTGCGGGAACAGCGCATCAGCGGCCTCGGCGTGGACTGCGGCGACCCCTGCGACGACGACGGTGAGCGCCGCTACGGCCTCTTCGTGCGATACCAGGAGCTCTCCGTCGAGCCGGTGGCACCGTATGCCACGGAGGAGCCCTGCCCCTCGCCGGGGTGTGTGCCGTCCCGGATCCAGGAAGGGTTCCGATTCCTCGTCAAGCACGGCGAATTCGAGGACCACCGTCACAATCCCGGCACCACACTCCTCGCGAACCTCGGCAATCCCGGGCGGGCCGACCAGGCCCGCACACGCGACAGGCGGCTCGGGCACTACCTCGACGCCATGTTCGCCGCGTCGCTCTCCACAGGCCGGACCATCGGCTTCGACACCAACGACGCCAAGCGGTACGTCGTCGGCCTCAAGTGGCTGCGCGACAACGCGGGCGGAGAAGGGCCGCCCGCGCCGCAGACGGTCCCCGAGATGACCGACCACGTACGCGCACTGGCCAGTGCCATCGCCCGGTACGACACCTACGACGCGGCCGGACAGGCCCAACTGACCAAGGACCACGGGGACATCGCCGGCATCCAGGACGCCCGCCGTGTGCTGGGCGCGGCCTGTGCCCGCCTCGCCGCCGCCGACATGAAGGCGGCGTGGCCGGACCCGCTGCGCCGTACGATCGCCCGCGCCGTCGTCACCGAGACCGCGGCCCGGGTCGTACCCGAACGGGGAGACCCGGACGCGCAACTCGAAGTGCGCATGCTGGCCCAGGGCACACCGCTCAGCCACGCGCTGCGGGTGGAGTTCCGCGCCGACCTCGGCCTGATGCGCGAGTGGCTCCTCGGCCGGCTCGACCAGGCCACCGGGCTCGCCGACTGCGCGCTGCGCGCGGACGTCGCCTCCATCGACGTCCCGCCGCTCCTGCCACCCCCACCGCCGGACAGTGTGGAGCGGACGACGATCGCCGACCTGGGGCAGCTCGCGGAGGCCGCCGCGAGGCTCTCCCTCGCGGTACGCCGGTTCGTGACCGACGCGGCATGCGCCACGCTGAACCCGCCGTGCAACGACTGCACCGACACCGATGTCCTGCTCGCCTATGTGGAACTGGACGGCTGCGACGTCGTACGAATCTGCTCCGCCACCCGCGAACAGGTGCTGCCGGGCGGATCGGCGTACGGCGAGTGGCTGCCCAAGCTCTACCGGCTGCGCGAACTGGCCGAGCGCGTCTGCTCCCAGCCACTGCCGTGCCACCGGAAGCCGGACATCCTGGCGCAGGGCCCGGTATCGCGACCGTACGCCGCCGGGCTGCTCGGCGACTGGCCGCGCACCGGCGACCTGGAGGAGATGCTGTCCCTGCTGCTCACCCCGGCACCCGGGGAGACGCCGCCCAAGGCACTCCACGAGCAGGTCTACACCACGCCCAGCGAAGTGACCGACAGCATGCAGGAACTGGGCATGCTCAGGACTCAAGTAGCCGATCTGACCGCCGTCCTGGAGGGCCTGCGCGCGCAACTGGGCACCGCCCAGTCACAGGTGAGCCGCCTGGAGGAGCAAGTTCCGGAACGGCTCGGGTCCCGCCTCGCGGAGCTCGAAGGCGCACCGCAGGAACGAGGCACACCGCAGGAACAAGGCGCACCGCAGGGACCAGAGGCCGCGCCCGCCAAACCGCCACCGGCCAAGCGAAGCAGCCGGTCTCCCCGGACCCAGAAGCCCGGTGAGACGCCATGACCGGCCCCCTGCGCCCCGCCTTCCACGAGGGCCAGGTACTGGCCGCCGCGGACCTGTCGGCCACGGTGGAGTACACACGCGGACTGGCCACCCGGCACGCACGGCACCTGCACGAGTGGGGCATCGCCGAAGGCCTCGGCCTGGTCACCGCGAACCGCACCGACCCGGCGACGAACGCCCGCTATGTCGAAGTGAGCGTCGCGCCGGGGATCGCCGTCGACGGGACCGGCCGCGAGGTGGTCCTCACCGAACCGGTCGTCCTGCGCGAGAGCGGCTTCGAAGAGGTCAACGGCGCGGACCAGCCGACGGACGACCCCTACCCGGTCTTCCTCACCGCGGCCGACCGGGAACCGGCCACGTCCGCCCGGCCGGACTCGTGCGCGGGCACCGCCACGAAGACCCGGGTGGAGGAGTCGTACCAGGTCCTCTTCGGACGCCTCGGCGACGAGCTGCTGGTTGCCGACCAGCAGCCGCCCGCGATCGGCGCTCCACCGGCCGACCCACCGGCCCGCTGGCTCGTCCTGCTCGGCTATGTCCGATGGACGGACGGCCACTTCAGCGGCATCGAGACCAAGGCGCGCGGGGTCGCGGTGCGCTTCGCCGGTGTCCGCGCGGACACCGTCTCGGCCCGGTCCGGGGCGCTGACCCTGCGTACGAGCCCGGCCGTCCAGGAGGGCGGACCGGTGATCATGCTGTCCGGCGGCGACCCGCCCAGCATGGTCTTCGGCCTGTACCAGGGCGGCGGCACCATCGCCCCGCTGATGACCGTGGCGGCCAACGGCAACCTGACCATCGAGGGCAGCTTCAGCGGCCGGATCTCGGCGGGCACCACACTGGTCACATCCGGGACGGCCACCGACGGCATGCTGCTGCCGCTGCCCTCCGGCGTCAGCCCGGAACAGGTCGCCGACGGCCGGGTCGTCGTACATGTCCATCTCACCCCGCGCGTGCCGCCGACCCCGGCGGACACGACGCTGTACAGCCCGGTGGAGGCCACCGTGGACAGGGACAGGCGGATCCGCTGCCGGGCGCGGCTGTACGACCTTTCGGTGGCCCCGCCTGAGGTCGTCGAACGGCCGGGCACGGTCGACTTCCTCGTCCTGGCAACGGTCGCGGCGACGAACGGTGGTGGCTGACGATGGCTCTTTCCGTGGTGTACGCGACCGACACCGGCCATGTCGTGGGCGCACTGGCCCTGACCGGCGCGAGCGCCCGGCCCGGCGGTGCGAGCGCCGTGCCCGAAGTCGCCTCGCTCGTCGGACTCGCGCTGCCGCTGCGCGTCTCCCTCGGTGCGGGCAGAACCGCGACCGTTCCGCTGAACGCCAGGGAACTCGCCGTGGCGGCAGCCGACGACGAACCGGGCGCCCTCGCCGATCCGCTGGCCTACGGGGTCGAGATGACGGCCGAACCCACCCCCAAGCCCAAACCCACGCTGCTGCGCCTGGCGACGTGGAAGGACGGGCTGAAACTGGCGGCGGACGGCCTCACCATCACCGTGCCCGTCGCCACGAACCGCCTGCTCAAAGTGGTCGCGCTGATCTCCGACGAGCAGGACACCCATGTGCTCGCCGGAGAGATCGTCGCCGGGGCGACCGAGGTGACGCTGCCGGTGACCCTCGCCGCGGCGAGCGAGCACGGGGTGCTGGTACTCGTGGGCGGCTGGGCGGGCCGTCTGGAGAAGGCGAAGGTGCTGTGAGCACGCCCACCGCGCGGACCACCGGAGAGATCACGGTGCACCAGTGCACCGTGACAGTGGTCCGCCGCGGCGGGTGGAGCTGGGGACCCGATCCACGCGGCCTGGTGGACGAAGTGATCGACACCCTCCCGCAGTTGCTGGCGGATCACTTCGCGGAGCAGCTGGAAGGCGACGGGCCGGATGTGGAGATCACCGAGCCGGTGACCGTCACCGTCCGGGCGGGCAGACCCGTCGAGGTCCACTTCGCGCCGATGTCGATGGTGGAGATCCCCGCCGACGCGTCCGCCGTTGGCGCGGAGTCGTTCGAGGAGTCCTTCGCGGAGTCTTTCGCGGCGGCGGAGTACGGGTGGTCCGCGCCGTCGGTCGCCGCGCTCTTCGCCGAACTCGCCGAGCGGAACGAACTGGACGCGCTCCTCGCCCTCCTCCCGGACGACTCGGTCCGGGTCTATCTGCTGGCCCTGCTCGGCGCCGATGACGCGACGGCCGGGCGGCTGCTCGCGGAGCTCGCCGCGCGCGCCTCCCCGGGCACGCCGGCCGAGTTGCTGCCCGCCGTACTGCGCGGGCGTCCGCCCACAGACGTTCCGGACGGTGACATCGAGGCCCTGACCCGGCTCCTCACTGAGTACGTGACATCGGCGGCCCGGGAGGACGTCGTCCGCCTCGCGCACTCCCTGCCCGACGGGTCCGGTGAGGCCGCTGCGGAGCCGCGCCCGCCAGTTGACAGTGCCGTCGTACCCCGTACGACAGGCGAGGTACGGGTGTGGTCCGCGCTGCCTTTCCTGCTCGCCGGGCCGCTGGCGCGGATCGGGTACCTCGACGCGATCGGACCCGCTCTGGCCGGCCTCGAACTCGCCGAAGAGGCACCCCTGTTCGCGGCAGCGCTGGCGTACAAGGTCCTGGGCGTGACCGGCCGCGGCTGGCACCGCACCGAACAGGACAGCGAGGCCGCGGCCGCCTTCGCCGGGCTCGGCACACGCGTACCGGAGGACCGGCTCACCGACTTCGCGCGCCTCGCCGCTCCCGCGCTCCCCGTGCTGGACGGCGTCCTGGGGCTCTCGGTGTGCCGCGGGCACGACCCCGCCGCGCCCCTCCTGATCACCGGGGCAGAGGACCGGTTACTCCTCGTCGACGCGCAGGGCATGTTCCCGATCGCCTGGGGCGCCGGTATCCCGGAACTGCTGCCGTACTGGCAGGCCTGCGGGCGGCCACCCGTGCTGATCTGCGACGGCCCCCTGCCACCCGGATCCCTGCGCGAACTGGCCGCGGCGGACGTGCCGTTCATGACCGGACTCCGGCCGCTGCGCGGCGATCCGGTGGCGCGCCTGCCCTGGCGTACCCCCCTGTGGACAGCCCCGGACGCGCGAGTGGACGTGCGGCTCGCCGCGGAACTGCCCGGCCACACCTCACGCCTCGCCGACCTGGTCACCGCCCTGGTTGTTGAGCGCAGGGCGGCACCGCTCGCACAGGACGGCGGCCTGGAACGCACCGTCACCCTGGCCGCGGCACTGGGCCTGAGCACCATCGCCTGGACACTCTGGCGCGACCGGGAGACCCCTGATCCACTGCTCGCCCTGAGCCGGTTCGCCGACCTGGACGCCACCGTCCGGTTCGAACACGCGGCCGTCCGGGTACGTATCCCGCTGGGCCGGCGCCACACGGATCTGCTGCGCGGCGGACTGCTCGCCGACGTTCCCGACGTGGTGTGGCTGGGCGGCCGGACCCTGACCTTCGCGGGCGGGTGAGGCGGGGTGAGTGGCATGGGCGGCACGGGCGGCGTGAGTGAACCAGCGGTGGAACACTTGCGGATCCGGCTGGCCGACGTACACCGGGCGCTGCGAGCCGCCGTCGAACGGCAGTCGCGGATCGCCGGGCTGCTCACGCGCCCCGACCTCACGCCGTACTGCGTGACCGACGAACAAGTCGATGTACTGCTCGGCGAGGTGCACGCCTTCACCGACACCATGGCCGAGTCATACGTACCGAAGCAGCCGGAGCCGGAAGCCGAACGCGACCTGCGGCGCCAGGCCGCGGCTCAGGGCGTCACCCTGCCGCTGGACGCGCTCGCCACCCGATTCGGCCTGACCCGCGCGGACCAGGACGCGCTGCTGCTGGCCGCCGCGCCCGAACTGGACCGGGGCTACGAGCGGATCTACGCGTACATCGTGGACAACCTCAACCGGCGGCTGCCCTGCGTGGAACTGCTGGTGACGGTCGGCGCCGACAACGCGGCGGAGCGGCTGGCCCGGCGCCGCTCCCTCGGCCCGGCCGGGCCACTGCGCCGCTACGGCCTGCTGCGCGCGCACGGCGAGGCCGCGGTCGAACTCGCCCAGGAACTGGTCCCCGGGCCGGGGGTGCTGGACTTCCTGCTCGGCTGGGGCGCAGACGTCGGCCTCCTCGGCCACGACCCCGGCGAGGTCGTACAGCCGGAACCGCGCGTGCTCTCCCCGTATCTGTCCTCGGACCGGCTCACCCGACTGGGCCACGCACTGGGCTCGGGCGACATCGACCTGGCCGGGCTGTGGGGATGCCCGCCCGACGGCCAGCTCGACGCCGTACAGGCACTGGCCCGCGCGGCGGGAACACCGCTGCGGACGCTGACATCCGACCCCGAGGCCGACCTGCGGACGGCCGCCGCGCTGGGCACCGTGCTGTGGATCCCCACCGACGACCTGCACGGCGATGCGCATCGGCAGCAGGCCGAAGCGGTCTCCGCCGTACTGCTCCGCTCCCGGGCGCCGGTGTGCCTGACGGGCCTCAGGCCGTGGCGCCCTCCGGGTCTGCTGGCCGCGCGGGCATACGCCGAACTCACCGTCCCTGTACCGGACTTGAGCGACCGGCGGGAGATGTGGTCGACCGCGCTCCCCGACCTGAACGGAGCGCTCCTGGAGGACCTTGCCATCCGGTACCGGATGAGCGGCGGCGAACTGCGCGCCGTGGCCTCGGTCGCGGGCGCCGGGGCGCGCCTCGCGGGCAACGGTCAGCCGGAGCCGGTCGCGGACCATGTCCAACCCGCCATCGCCACGGTGACCAGGGGGCGCGGTGGCAGCAGCGTCCACTCGATCGTGCCCCGGCGTACGGTCGACGATCTGGTCCTGCCCGATGTGCAGTTCCGCCAGATCCTGGAGATCGCGTCGGCCTGCCGGGCGTGGCCACGGGTCGCCGAGGCGTGGGGGTTCGCCCGGCGTTCGGCGCACGGCGGGGTGAAGGCGCTGTTCACCGGCGAGCCCGGTACCGGCAAGACGATGTCCGCGGAGATCGTCACCGGCATGCTCGGACTGGAGCTGCTGAAGGTGGACCTCTCGCAGGTAGTCTCCAAATGGGTGGGGGAGACGGAGAAGAACATGGAGGAAGCGTTCCGGCAGGCCGAGGAGAGCCACGCGGTGCTGTTGTTCGACGAGGCCGACGCCCTGTTCGGCAAGCGCGGCGAGGTCAAGCACGGCACGGACCGGTACGCCAACCTGGAGGTCGGCTATCTGCTGCAGCGCCTGGAGGCCAGCGACGGGCTGGTGCTCCTGACGAGCAACCTCAAGGACAACATCGACCCGGCGTTCACGCGCCGCTTCCACTTCGTCGTGCACTTCCCCCGCCCGGCCGTCCCCGAACGCCGCAGGCTGTGGCACCTCGCCTTCCCGGAGGAGGCCCCGCTCGCCCCCGACGTGGACCTGGACGTCCTGGCCCGCCTGGACATGACGGGCGCGGGCATCGCCGCCGCCGCCCGCACCGCCGCGCTCTCCGCGGCGGACGGCGGCGCGGAGGCGATCGGCATGCGGCACGTCGTGCGCGGCGTAACCCGCCAGTTTCAGCGCGAGGCCCGGCTGCTCCGCCCGTCCGAACTTGGCCCGCACGCCCATCTGCTCGATGACGGATCACAGGGGTGACACCGACATGCTGCCCACGGAACCTCCGCTCTCGCTCCACCGGTTGGTGGCACCCGTACCGCCCGCGCGGCCTCAGGAGGCGGCGACGGCCGCCCGCCAGGGGAAGCCGGAGGTCGTGGTCCCGGCTGCGATGAGCAACGCCGTGGTGGCGCAGAGCGTCCAGGCGAAGCCGCTGATCTCCGGGGCACCGATGTCGGGGGCCGCCCAGGACCAGACGGGCAACGCAGCCGTAGCCAAAGCGGCGCTGCAGGCGGTCCCGGTCGCACCGCCGCCGGCGCGCCCACTGACGGTGATCGTGTCACCGAAGCCGGAGTGCCCCACCGGTAAGTGAACGTGTCGTCGTCTCAGATCACCATGGATTCCTGGAGCCAGCGGCTGACACGGTACGGCAGCCACCAGGCGAGCTCGCCGACGTCGAGGACGAGTTGCTCGCCCCGGAAGTCGGCGAGGACCTCCGCCGGGACGGACTCCGCCGGAGCACCGTACGCCAGGCGCTCGATGACCTCCTCGTACTCGGGCTCGTCAGCGGTGAAGCGGCGCAGTTCGCCCCAGCGGCGGTCGCGTATCTGCACGAAGCCGGGTCCCTTGCGCCACAGACACTTGCAGAGGTAATGCCCGCGCCGCCAGGCCCGGAGCGCGTCGGACCCATCGGCCGGCCCGTCGATCCGCTGCGGTGGCTGGAGATGGTTGAGCAGCTGCCAGGCGTCCCCGGCGGCCGTGTCCAGCCGCAGGTTCCACTCGACGAGTACGGCACGGGCCGTCAGGTCGCGGACAAGGCTGAGGGAGCGCACAGTCCGGGCGGCGGTGCCGGGGTCTGCTGTGTCGGTGAGATCGATGGTGCCGGGCAGGTGGACACGGCGCGCGCCGAGCTTCCACAGCCGATCGGTCTCCTCCTCGATGGGGCCGGCCTGGGCGAGCTCGCCCAGGTACATGCCGGGCAGGGTGCAGACGTCGGGGTCGTAGTCGCGCCAGGCACGGACGGCGGGCGGCGCGGTGGCGGTGATGTTCATCAGCGTGCTCCCGCGGTCAGGGTCTCGGCGGTGGCGGCGACGGCCGGCTGTGCGGCGGTCGGTTGTGTGGCGGTGGGCTGTGCGGCGCTCTCCTGCGGAGCGGCTTCGTCGGGCTCCGCATAGGTGTGGCGCATGAAGTCGAGGCGCATCAGGTCCTCGTTCACGGCAGGCGGCGCGAGGTGGACGTACTGCCCGCAGTCGGTGAAGACCAGACCGAGGCCGCGCCAGGAGTCCAGCAGCTGCTGGACTCCGTCCTCGTCACGGGCGGCGCCGGGGACCTTCTCGGCGGCCTTGCGGGTGAGGGCGGGGACGGCGTGCGGCTGGTCGAGGAGCCGGAAGACGGCGAGTTCGAACGGATCGGTCAGTTCCAGCGTCCGCCAGGTGAAGGCCGTGCGCCTGCTGACCAGGACGATCCGGTCACCGAGGTCGGCCTGGGTGAGCCGGGCGTCGGCGTGGTGCTTCTTCCATGCGCGGAGCCCGTCGTTGAGGGCGGTGACCGTCGGCTCCCCGATACCCCGGGCGGGGGCTTCGAAGACGTACGCGAGGTCGTACAGCTCACTCTCCGGCAGGTCGTAGGTGAATCGGTAGTGCTCTTCGGGCCGCAGTCCGGAGAAGCCGAGTTCGGGGCGATTGAAGTAGGGGCTGAAGCGTTCGATGGCGATTCGGGCGGAGAGGTCCACGGGCGGGTCGAGGTGCTCCAGGGCGGGCAGTTGCTCGATCACCGGCTCGTAGTCCTCGGCGGTTTCGCCCGGGAAACCGTGCAGATAGTTCCAGGCCACGGACAGGCCGGTCTCCGCCCCGTCGCGGAGCATGCGGACGTTCTGGCAGCCGCTGACGCCCTTGTCCATCAGGTCGAGGACCCGGTTGTTGAGGCTTTCGATGCCCGGCTGGACGTAGATCATTCCGGCGTCGGAGAGCGTACGGAGCTGGGAGCGGCGCATATTGGCCTTGATCTCGATATGCAACCGCAGGTCGTATCCGCTGTCGATGATGCGGGGCAGCACGGTGGTGAGGTAGCCCATGTCGAGGATGTTGTCCACGAGATACATGTCGAGGACCCGGTGGCGGCGGGCGAGATCCATGATCTCTTCGTAGAAGGCGTCGGGGCTCTTGGAGCGGTACTGCATGAAGGAACCGTTGAGCCCGCAGAAGGTGCAGTGGTGTTTCTCTCCCCACCAGCAGCCCCGGGCGCCCTCCACGACCAGCTTCGGTTCGACCCAGTTGCGCGCGATGGACGCGGCGAGACGTTCGAAGTAGCCGCTGTAGTCGGGCGGCAGGATGGTGGCAGGCGGCAGTGGACTGGTGGCCATCGGGTTGACGGTGCTCGAACCGTCGGCGGCGCGATGGCACAGCCCGGACACCGCCGTGACGTCCGAGCCGTCGCCGAGCGCGGTCAGCAGCTGGGGGAAGGCGGCCTCGCCCTCGCCCCGTATCACGTAGTCGACGAACGGGAAGTTGCGGTGGACGGCGGCACCCTGCTCGGCATCGCAGTTGGCGCCGCCCATGACGGTCACGATGTGCGGGGCGAGTCGCTTCACCTGGCGGGCGGCGGCCAGGGCAGCGGTGTTCTGCTGGAAGGTGGAGGTGAAGCCGACCACATCGGGTGCGGACGCGACGATCCGCTCGGCGATCATTTCCACGAACTCCGGTACCACCCGGTGCAGGTCCCGGGTCATCTGCATCCGGGACTTCTTCAGTTTCCCGGTCATCACCTTCAGGAACTCATCGTCGCGCCACATCGGATCGTCGTAGAGCGCGGAGGAGAATACCCAGTCGCCGCATCCCATGAAATAGGAGGAGAGCGCGTAGTACTCGTAGTCGTCAGCGGTGAATTCGGTCCGTTCGGTGATCCAGTCTGTGAATTCGAGGTTGGCGTGCAGAACCTCGGCACTGGCGCCCGGGACGCGTGCGTCGACGCTGCGTTTGATGATCCCGAGCGCCAGCGAGGGAAGGTCGATCGGGGACCAGGGCATATTGACCAGCAGTACACGCATGTCGACTCCTCGGAGGATGGGGGATCGGCCGTCGTCGCGGGCGGGCCGGCCGGCCCGGCGGCACTTCGCCGGGCCGGCCGGCTGGCTCACTCCTCTTCCGCGCCCGTGTCCTCGGCGTTGCGGAACGGAATGGTGACGGTGATGCCGATCTTCGGCTTGCGGCTCTCCTCGTCACCCGCGAGCGGGTCATTCTGGATGATGTCCTTCTGCATGACTGGTTCTCCTTTCCATGGTGCGTTCGGCGTTGCTTGTCCCGGCCGGTGGTGCCTTGCGGACCTGGCCGGGACTCCCTCTCCGGGCGGAGCGGGACGTCTGGGGGGTGGTGGCGGCGGTACCGCGCAGCTCGCGGTCGAGAAAGACCACGGCGCGGCGCAGTACGTTGACGTGGTCACCGCCCTCGTAACCGTCGTGGCCCGTCTCCAGCCACATCGACTCGTGCCGTACGCCTGCCTCGCGCAGAGCGTCGAGATAGCCACGGACCTGCCCCGGAGGGCACTTGACGTCATGGGTGGCGGCGACGACAAGGAGGGGCGCCCGGACGGCGGCGGCGTAACGGATCGGGGAGCTGCGCGCGTACCGCTCGGGCACCTCGTCCGGTGTGCCGCCGAACAGCCGCTCGTCCAGGCTGCGCAGGGCGGGCGTGGAGGTCCGGTACGCGGCCGCGCAGTCGGCGACGGGCTTCACGGCGACGCCCGCCTGCCACAGGCCGGGACGGGTGCCGAGAGCGAGGAGTACGAGATAGCCGCCCCAGGAGGTGCCCCACAGCCCGACCTCGTCGGCGCGGATCAGCCCACGGCCCACCAGGTCCGCGCGGACCGCTGCCAGGTCCTGGACCTGGGCGAGCCCGACGCCCGCGCCGAACGCCCGCCGCCAGCGCGGTCCGTAACTGGTGGAGCCGCGGTAGTTGACGCGAGCGACGGCGAACCCGGAGGCCACCAGGGAGTGCACCACTCCGTCATAGGCGTCGCGGTCGTGGTCGGCGGGCCCGCCATGCACCAGGAACACCGCGGGCACCGGTCCCGTACGCCCTTCGGGCAGGCTCAGCAGGGTATGGACCGGCCCTTCGGGGCCGGGCGTCCATATGTCCCGGTGCTCTCCGGGGACATGTCCGGAGACGGTACCGAGCGGTGGCAGGGGGATCCCCCCGGTGGAGTACATGAGGGGTGCGTGGGCGGTGTCGGTCCAGAGGTAGTGGATGTCTTCGCCGGCCCGGGGAGCGGCGTCCAGCAGGCTGCCGGGCCGGGTCGGCACCCGGGTGAGCGTACGGTCGGCGAGCCGGGCGCGATGCAGCGTGGAGCGGCCGTGCCGGTCCTGGCGGATCAGGACGCTCTGTCCGTCGGGGTGCCAGCGGGCGGTGATCTCCGTGTCGAAAGCGCACCAGTCGTGGGTGACGACACCGGTCTCGGGCCGCCAGCTCGCCGGCAGATAACGGTCCTCTTCCTCCCGGACGAGCAGCAGTTCGTCGCGGTCCCCGGTGGGCGCGAAGCCCAGCGACCAGAGCCTGCCGTGCGTCCCGTCGCCGGGCAGCACCGCGCGTACGGTGCCGTCCGCCGCCAGTACGGTCACGGCGCGCGCGGAACCCGCCGCGCCGCTGATCGCCAGAAGGTGCCCGGCGGGGGTGATGCCGGACAGGGTGACGTGCCCGTCGACGCGGGTCACCTCGCGGGCCGGGCCGCCGCGCGGTCCGAAGTGAACGGTGGTCGTGCGGTCGTCCCCGAGGCCCATGGCGACCGCCCCCGTGTCGCTCACGGCCAGGCCGCGCGGGCCGGCCGTCGGCACACCGATGAGTCCGGGACGGTCGTGACCGCCACCGAAGGGCTGGAACCACCAGCGGCCCGCACCGTGTTCGTCCTCGTCGAACCACCACACCCGGGCGTCCGGGTCGATCGCGCCGTGCAGGGTGCCGCCGGGGCGGTCGGTGACCTGGCGGGCCCGGCCGGTGGCGGCGTCCCAGGTGAACACCTCGCAGCGGCCGCCCGAGTCGGCGGTGAACACCATCCGGTCGGGATCGGTGGCGCACACCTCCGGTAGGGCGGCCCGATAGACCTGGAATCGCGAGGCGGTCACAGGGCTTCCTCCGCGACATCCGCGAAGACGGTGCCCCGGGCGCTCCGCCAGGTGGTGTGGAGGGCGAGCGCAGCCAGCAGTACGGCGCACCCCAGGGCGGGTGCGGCGGTACCGGAGCGGGCCGCGAACACCCCGGCCAGCACCGGCGCCAGCGCGGCGGCTCCACCGGCGGCGGTCGCCAGGACCGCCCCGGTGCGGGCCTGCAGCCCGGGCGCGGTCATCTGGATGGCCCGGGCCTGGAGCACCACCACCGCAAGCGGCATGAGCAGGCAGAGCGTCCCGAACAGCACGCCGTACGCCAGCGCTCCCGAGGCCGCAGCCAGCCCGGCCGCGAGCGGGACGAGCGCCCAGGACACCGCGATGAGCAGCCTGGGCGGCCCGACGCGCGCGGCGACCCGGGGCGCGGCCAGCGACCCGACGAGCCCGGCGGCGCCGGAGATCGCCAGCACCAGGCCCATTCGCGCGCCCCCGTCTCCGTACTTCTGCAGAGTGAAGACGGCCCCGTAATACAGGGCGACCACAACGCCGTTGACGGTGGTGGTCCACACCAGGACCAGCCGCAGAAAGGACGAGGCCCGTACGAGCGCAAGGCCCGCAACCAACTCGCCGACGAGCGAGACCCGGTCGCGCGGCACCTCGGCCCCCTCCGGCTCCTCGGACCGCCCCGGCTCCTCCGGGGCCTTCAGGTCGGACCGCATCGCCCGTACGCATACCGCGGCGACGGCATACGAGACGGCGTCGGCGAGGAACGGCAGGGCGCGGCCCAGCTGGTAGAGCACTCCGCCCAGCGCCGGCCCGAGCACCAACGCCCCCTGGTCGGCCGCCCCCAGCCGCGCCACGGCCCGGGACTCCTCCCCGGGCGGGCAGATGAGCACGACCGTCCCCGCCGCGGCAGCCTCGTAACAGGTCGTGGCGAACCTCTCGACCAGCACCGCTCCGAGAAGAAACAGAACCGACGGACGCCCGCCGACCACGGACACCGCCACGGACACCATGGCCAGCGCCGACACCACCGCGGACCAGAACATCACCTGCTTACGCGCCCCACGATCGGCCGGAACCGCGGCAAGGGGACCCAACACGAGTCCCGCCACGGTGGACACACCCGCGATCAGCCCCACCATCGCCGGCGAGTAACCGAGCCCCAGGAGCAGCAGCGGCAGAACAACCCCCGACGCCTGACTTCCGACCGCGTCGGCAGCACTCGCCCACCAGAAGAGCCGCATGTCCCTGGCCGACGGCAGCGGCCGGGCCGGTCTTTCGGATAACGCAGGCCGTTCCACGCCCAGTCACCTCACCGGTTGGTCAAACCGTGCGGAAAGTGTGTAGGAATCGAGACGAGCGGGATCCTAGCCACGCCTCGACACGAGCCACAAGAGGTGTCCTCGCGCGGCTGGATTCGATGCATGGAGCGCCCGATGGAAGGTTGCTCGGGAATAGCCAAATTGCACTGTGATCATTCCGCGTGACGCCCATAATCCCTACCGAGTCCGGACATAGAAACCGTTTGCCCGGACCACTGTTGGCGGAAAACAATCGCTGGACCGACCGTGCCCGGTCACGAAAGCGAACGGGAAATGGAGCGACCATTGGCCGGAAATGTGCCATCGAGCGCGGATGCGCGCGAGCCGCATAGGCCCGCAGGCCCGCCACCCAGCACCAGACAGTCGACACCAGACAGTCGACGCAGCCGTCGGTGAGGTCGCTGCGGTACTGGATCTCGCGCAGGCCGCGTCGGACCAAGTGGTTCAGTGTGTCGCCGTCGGCTCCGACGGGTCACAGATCCTCGGAGAACCGCTTCTCGACTTCCTGGCCGTAGAGCCTGTCGAATTGGATGTCGGCGGAGTTCGGCACTCTCCAGGAGAAGCCGGTGAGAGTCGTCAAAAGATCAGCCATCGGTTGGCTTATGTCCAGAGAAGTTATTTCATTGAGGTCGCCCTGAGGTGACTCCAGGAAAATGGGATCTTCTACCTCCCCCTCAAATCGGAAGACTACTCCTTCACCTGCCTTGCCCCATTTATACAGTCCGACATTCATTCCCAGAAGGCTGCCCTTAAATGCCGGTATTTTATGGTAATCTCCCTCGCGGAGCTCGGAACCGATGGCCTGGGAGACCTTTCCCCCAAGGCTCTCGAGTGAAGAGTCCGCCTCGCTTCGGACGCTGAAATGAAGAACTGTGAGCGCGGGCACGTGTGGCTTCCTCGTCTTGTCGTCACTGCGGTGGAACCTTGCGCAGTACCACATCTGAATCTCCGACGCGGGCAACGCCGGGCAGTGCTTTTATTAGCGCTTGCTTGATGTTCCGCGTAAGGATCACCAACTCTGGGGTGTCGCGTACGGACGGAAATACCTTGCCGGCCTGCACCCTGGTCGGGTTTGACCTTTCGATCCTTTCGAAATCCTCAGTGTGTATCACATACATGTCTACATCGAAGTCCTGCGGGTCGAACCTGACCTTACCCTTGTGCGGTCCCTTCCAGCGAGATTTTAGGCTGCCCCGGTACTGTATGGGCTCACCCTTGTAGTCGAATGTCGATATGACCTCTTCCACCTTGGCCTTCCGTTCTGCATGGACAGCCAGCCAGATCTCGCCACCCTTGGTTCGGACGGCTTTGTCGAACTCCTCCGCGCTGAGGTCCTGAATGCCCGTGGTGGCCGCCCACTTCTTGATGTCGTCCAGTAGTTGCTCCGCCTGAGTGATGAGCGGCCGTACGCGATCCGCCGCTCTCTTCTCCCCGGCTTTCCCCAGAGGTACGCCGTGCGCCTCCTTGGGGAAAGTATCCTCGTAGATCTTTTTGAAGCGCGAGACTGCGGGAGCCTGGAACTGGATTATTTTGGGCAGCAGTTCCATCTCGTACAGTTCCTTGACCGTGGGATCCTCGATCGAGCTCATGTAGTGCTTGAAATTGTCGATGCTGGTGTGGGCCTGTTGGAACTTCTTCGTCAGGGGGAGTTCCTGCGAAGCCATGGTGATGGCGAGATCAGTGCCGCTCGGCTTGAATGTCAGAGTGTGAGATTCGCCGGCCATCTGGAACGGGACGTGAACCGTGGGCCGCTTGACCCGCTGACCCGCAGTGTCCTGACGCTTTCCTGACTTGTTGTTCCCCGGGCCGTCGGCTCCCCTGGGCTTCCCGGGTTTCCTGGGTTTGCGTGTGTGTGGGGGCTGGCGACGTTTGGGCCTGCGGGTCGTTGCGCCGGTCTTCGGCTTGGACTTCTTCTCGCGCTTCTTCTTGGGTTTGGGTTTGATTTTGGCCCAGAGTTTTTTGATGAGGCCGGTGATTTTGTCGATGACCCAGTCGATGGCGCGGTTTACGGGTCGGGCGAGTTGCTGGAAGATCTGGCGGACTTTGCCGGCGATGCCGCCGATGCCGAGGATGGCTGCGAGGGCGCCGATGAGTACGGGGATGGCGCGGGCGAGGGCTTGTTCGACCATGGCGGGGACGCCGCTGGCGCCGCCGCGGGCGATGGCGATGACCGCGTCGAGGACGGCGTTGACGAAGTCGATGATCTGGCGTGCCTGGGTGACGATGAACCGGACGATGTCGATGATCATTTTGCAGGCGCGGATGAAGGCCGATGCTGGGTTGAGGAGGGAGAGGATCCAGGTGATGCCCGCGATGACGATGGTGGGCGTCAGGTATTTGATCAGCCGGTCGACAAGGTCCTTTTTCAGGTCGCCGACCCGGGTCTTGAGGTCGTCCCAGGCGCCGGCGACGCCCTGGCGTTTGACCGCGGAGACCAGCGGCACGGAGGTCTCGGCGGCGGTCACGGCCTTGTCGGGCACCTTGCGCGCGATGCGGGAGCGGATGTTTGCCCAGCTGATCCCGAGCAGGGAGGCGATCATGAGCAGGATCCCGCGGACGTCGAACTTGGCCGGGATCTGCACGCCTGCGGAGGAGCCGGTGCCCAGCAGCCAGGTGAGCGCGCCCTGCTGCATGTGTTTGTCGATGTTCTTCTTGAACAGTTCCAGTCCGCCGCCCACGGCGGTGACGAGCTTGCCGAGGAACCCGATCGGGTCGGTGAGGATCATCCCGATCGCCTGAACTGCCTTGCTCAACACGCCCATCAGCAGTTCTTTGAGCTCCATGATGGCCTTGATCGCGCCGGCGACCGCATCCTTGGCCTTGGACACCAGCCCCTTGTTCTTCTCCTTCTCCGCGGCGATTTCCTTGTCGACTTCCTGGACCGCTTCGGTGTACTTCGTGGCGAGGGTGTCGACGAGTTCGGTGCCCTTGTCGTTGACGGTGTCGCGCAGCTCGTCGAACTTGTCGGCGAACTCTCCGGCGGCCTGCCGGCCGATGGCCTGGAGGTCTTTGGGCAGCTTGTCCACTGCCGCCTTGAGCTCCTTCCGACCCTCGGCGATACGGTCCTTGGCCCGGCGCAGTTCACGTTCCACGGTGCCGGCGATGCCGGTGATCACCTGCCGCATCGCGGTGAGGTAGTTGGCCTTGGCCCGCTCGTAGATGCGGTTGGCTTCCTCGGGCAGGTCGGCGAACAGGTCCTTGACCCAGCGGCCCTTCCCCAAAACCCCGGAGTAGCGCCGGTCCTTGTAGTCCTCCATCCCCTGGGTGTGCTCGCGGGTGAACTTCTCGCGGGCCAGCTTCTCTTCCCGGGTGAAGTCGGAGTCGACCGTCGTGTCCAGGTCGGACAGGATCTTTTCGACGTCGGTTTTGGTCTTGTCGAAGACCTTCTGCAGCAGCGCGGTGACGGTGGTCCGCTTCTCCTCGTCGCTGCCCTTGGCCCTGGATTTGCCCGCCGCGACCTGCTGCCCGGCCGCGATCCGCGTACCGGCCATGGACGTCATTGCGGGTGGCCCGAGTGCGGCCGCGTTGTTCTTGACCGACTTGATTTCCTGAGCCTCGGCGCCGCGCAGCTTGGCGGGGGCTGTCGCCGAGTGCTCGTCCATCGTCTTCTTGTCGGCGAGTGCGGCCTTGAATGTCGGCTCATTGGAGCGGGCCAACTGTGGTTCGGTGACCTTCGCGTCGGCCATTTGCCGGTCGACCTGCTCGGGTCCGGCGGACATGTCGGTGGCCGAGGTGGGCAGTGTGTCGGGCACCGCCTGGTTCGCGTTGGGCCCGGCGGGTTTGCCCGGTGGCCGGTCGGGCTCCATCGCCACCACGGGCTTGGCGTCGGGCGCGGGCTGTGGCGGTTGTGCGGTGGTGTCGGCGATTTCCTGCGCCGAGGTTTGTTTGCCTTCGCCGACCTTGCCCTGGACCTCCTGCTTGACCTCCTCCGCCTTGCCCGAGTCACCGAACTTGTCGGCCTCGTCAAGGTTCTTGGGCGCACGGTCGGCGATCGCCTTCTCCACCGCCGCGACGAAGGCCTCTTTGTTGAACTCCTTGGGCTGAGCGGCATCCATGTCCTCGGCATGCGCCGCCTTGCCCCGCGCCTCCTGGTCATCGGCGGGCGGGACTGCCGCCGCCTGCGCCGCCACCGCCTCGGTCCGGGCGGGCGGATGAGTTGTGCCCACCACCCGCTTCTTGGTGGCCACATCCTTCTTCAACGCCTGAAACTTCGGATCAGCCCCGGGCGACCGGCGCGTAGCAGCCGCATCCGCCTTGCCCTTGCCCTTGCCCTTGGTCTTCTCGGGCTGCTGCTCGGCAGGTTGGTCCGCCCGGCCCTGCTTCTCGGGGGCCGGTGCGGTCGGCGCCTTTGCCTTGACCGCACCAGGCCGAGGCACCGCCGCTGTGGGTTTTTTCGCGCCAGGCGCCACCGGCCCCCGAGGTGCGGCGACGGCACCACTCGCGACCGCCGCGTTGCCTACCGTCCCCTGCCCGGCCAAGAACCCCTGCCCAGGTAACCCCGGCACACCCGGCGGCAGGCTGTTCAATGTCGCCGTTGTCGCGGCGTTTCCCACCAGGGGCAGCGTCACGCCCGCGCCGGCCGTACCCGGACGTGAGGTTCGCTCGCTGCCACGCCAGGTGTTGGCCTCGTCCAGCCGCCGCGTGTCCGTCGCCGGTAGCGCCATCGCCAGAGCCGAGGCGGATGACAGTGGCCTGGGGGCTTTCGCTGGCGGAGGCATCCGTCGCGTCCTCTGATCGTCAGGCGGGGCATGACGCGCTCCCGGCAGGTGACGCACCTACCATCGGGACTGAAACACGATGCCATCCGCCGCGTCAGAGCTCCGCGATCCCAGCGTCACGTCGGCGTCACGCTCGCGTCGACATACGTCCGGCAAGCGCGAGGAAGCGCACCCAACTCTCTGGCACAACACGGAGGACGGGACTCGCAGGCTCCTTGGAGTCGCGGACGGCGACGGTGCCGGGGACATTGAGGGCCACCTCGACGCACTCGCCAGCCGTGGCGCTGTAGCTCGACTTGCTGAATCGGAACGCTGTCATTCGCTCATTTCCTTCCGGACGCTGTCGATGAACTCCGCTGAGTCGTAGGGCGACAGGCTGGTCCTGGCCAGTTGGTCGAAGAGTGTCGCGTACACGGCGCTTTCCGTTGCGTTCTCGATCCAGATCGTGGACCGAAGGACGTCCATGTGCACGACATCCACCGCCCCGTCGTCCCCGAACGAGAGGATGTTGAAGGACCCACAGATGCACGGGTGACCTCCCGCCCTGAAAGGCAGCACCTGGATCTGAACATTGGGCAGTTCCGCCAGATGACACAGATGAGCGAGTTGTCGGCCCATCACACCCGGGCCGCCCATCATTTGCCGAAGTGCAGCTTCCCAGATTACGGCGTGAATCCGCAGGGGTTCGTCTTCATGCAGCCGCGCCTGCCGCTGTGCTCGTCCCGCGACGATGTCCTCGATCCGGTCGATGTTGTCCCAGGAGATGTCAGCCACCGCCATGGCGCGCGTATATTCGGGCGTCTGGAACAGGCCCGGGATGATCGCCAGTTGCCACTGCCTGACCTTGAGCGCCGCGTCCTCCACGGCGATGTATTCGACCTGCGTGGCAGGCATCTGGGTCTCGTTCCACCAGCCCTTCACCTTGCGCCGTTCCCGGTCCGCCTTCGCCAGGTCCAGCATCTGACCGACGACATTGGCATCGTCCACTCCATAGAACTGACACAGAGCCTTGATGTCCGGATCCCGCATGGGAACCCAGCCACGCTCCATCTTGACGACCTTCGTCGCCGTCGCGCTCAGCGTCTCCGCAGCCTGTTGCTGCGTCTTACCGGCCGCGACGCGCAAACGCTGCAGTTCGCCGCCCAACCTGCGACCAAGCACCGTGGAAGCTCGGTTGCCTCCCTCGTGCGCTCCTGACGTCCGCATAACCACCTCCTGCTGACCGACGAACAGTGTTGCAGGATTCCGCCCTTATCAGAGGCCACGTCACACTATTGGGGAACATATTCCTCAGACGACTTGCTCTCGGAGTGGGCAACTGCTTACGTTCGGTAGCGAACCGCTCGCACCGTGGCACCTGTTGGTGGAAGTGCGCTGCCTCGTCCTGCCCCGGTCGGGCGCGGCATGCCACCGCCATTGACGCCTCGCCCGTGCGGGAAACCGACCCGCACGAGGAGGTGCGTGTCCATGTCCGAACACGACAGCGACGCCAAGTACGACGTAGTCAGCTACACCCCATACCTGCAGAACATCCCCCTGGCCCGCAGGCGTGTCGTCCAACTCGTCACCGACTGGGGGCATCCTGAACTCGCCGGTGACGCGGCCCTGCTGACGAGCGAGCTGTGCACCAACGCGCTCTTGCACGGATGCCTCCGCGAACGGCTCTTCCGGGTCGAGACGTTCCTTACCGAGGCCGTGTTCCGCGTGGCGGTGACCGACCCGAAGGGCGAGCGCGTTCCCGAGCCCAGGGCGGCCACATCCGGTGATCAGTTCGGGCGTGGGCTGCTCATCGTGGAGGCGCTGGCGGCGCGTTGGGCTGTGGACACCCTTGCCGTGGGCAAGACCGTCTGGGCCGAGTTGACGGTACCGCCTCGCAGACCACGGAAGCCGGAGTAAGAACGTCGTCTACTGCCGTACGACAGGGAGCCCCGGCGTACGGAAGGCGCGGCGCGCGGAGTCCACCGCGAACACCTCGCAACCCTCCCGCGCGGCGGCCCACTCGACACCCTCCGCGCCCATCGCGAACGCCGCCGTCGCCGTCGCGTCCGCCTCGGTCAGCGTCGGTGCCACCACGGTCACACTCAGCAGCCCGCTCGCCGGACGGCCGGTGCGCCCGTCGACGATGTGGTCACCCCGCTCGTACCGCGCCGATGTCGCCACCGCGCTGTCGGAGACGTCCAGCACCACACACAGCTGGTCGGCCTGCTCAGGGTGGCGCACGCCAACGCGCCACGGCCCGCCGCCCGTCGCCACGTCACCACCGGCGTTGAGGCAGAACTTCGCCGTCCCCTCCGCCGTCAGCCGCTCCGCCGCCCGCTGCACCGACCATCCCTTGACCACCGCGCACGGATCGAGGCCGCGGCCCGGCAGCCGCGCCTGGAAGGCACCACGGCTCGCGAGCCGGTAGTGCTCGCACAGGTCGAGAACCTCGACCAGGTCCGGGCTGAGCTCGTGGGGTTCGAGTTCGGCCCGGTCCAGCCGAGACACCTCGCTGTCGGAGCGGAAGGGGCTGAATCGCTCGTCCACCTCGCGCAGCCACGCGAAGACACGGTCCGCCGCGGCGTCCGCGGCGATGTCCCCGTCGTCTATCAGGACCGAGACAGGGAAGCCCATGATGTGCTCGACGCGCCGCACCTCACTAGCCCTTCGCGTCGATGGCGGCCTGGAGGGACTCGACGTATCCCTCGCTGGTGATGGTGGCGCCGGACACCGCGTCGATGTCGGCGCTCTGTGCCGTGAGCGTCTCCTCGATCAGTGTCGGCACGGCGGCTGTGGTTTGCGGGTGGTTCGGCTGCTTGAGCATGCGTACGGAGCTGATCTTGGCGTCCTCGAAGGTCACCTCGGCCTGCACGGCGCCCTTCTCGGTGTCGACCGTCGAACCCGCGACGACCTGGGTCGAGGCACCCGACGAGGACGAGGAAGGCGTCGAGGCGGGTGCGGCAACCTCCGTGGTGGACGTCGTGTCGTGCGACGGTGCGTAGCGCCACACCGGGATCAGTCCCGCGACGGTCAGGACCAGAACAGGCAGTACTCGTTTCATCGTGTCTCTCTCATCCCGCCAGGCTGAAGCGTTCGAAGTGGATCTGCGGCTTTGGCACCCTCAGCTCGCGCAGGCTGCCGAGTACCGCATTCGTCATGCCGGGCGGTCCGCACACGAACACGTCCCGGTCGGCGATGTCCGGCACCAGTCGCGTGAGTTCGAGCGGCGCCAGCTTGTCGGGGGTGGCCGGTCCCGTCACCAGGTGCAGCTCCGCATGCTTGGCGTAGGCGAGTTCCTGCAGCTCCTCGTAGAGGACCGCGTCCCGCTCCGAGGCCACCCGGTAGATGAGCACCACGTGCCCGTGCACTTCCTCCAGCAGGGCCCGGATCGGGGTGATGCCGACGCCGCCGGCGATGAGCACAGCCTCGGGGCGGGTGCGGTGCAGGGTGGTGAAGGCGCCGTAGGGCCCCTCGGCGAAGACCCGCGTGCCCACCTTCAGGTGCCGCAGGGCCGCGGTGCCGTCGCCCGCCGTCTTCACGGTGAGCCGGAGCGTACGGCCGTCCGGCGCGGCCGACAGCGAGAACGGGTTGGCCTGCCACCAGCGGTCCCGGGTCAAGAACCGCCACAGAAAGAACTGGCCGGCCCGCGCGGGCAGCCGGTCCATCGACTCCGGTCCCGGTATTCCGGCCGCCGACCAGGGCCGGATCTTCGACCGTTTCTACCGGGTCGACAAGGCCCGCAGTCGCGACCGCGGCGGCAGCGGCCTGGGTCTGGCGGTGGTGCAGTCACTGGTGGCGGCCCACGACGGCACGATCGAGCTGACCAGTCGGCCCGGCTCGACAACCTTCACCATCAGCATCCCGCTGAGCCGGGGAGCCCGGACGGACCGGGAGGGGGTTCCCTTGGAGCTGCTCCGTGCTAACGTCGCCCGCATCGATCAACAGGAAACCTGATGATTTAGAACGGAGCCGCGTGTCCATTCTGGCCCGGCCGGCGGTGGCTTCCCTCGTCGCCAAGACGATGCAACGTGCTGTCCTGGCGGCCCAACGAGGCACTGGACGTGGCAGCAAGGCTTCTTCGCTCGACCGCTTTCCGGAGTTTCCGCGGAACGCGCGCGAGCTGACGGTACCGACCTCGGTCGCCCCGGCCAGGGTCGTGGTCCATATGCCCGCCGCCGATACCGGGGGCCAACCTCCGCCGGTCCACGTCGACTTCCACGGCGGCGGCTACGTCATGCCACTGACGGAGATGGACGACCCGATCTGCCGGTATCTCGCCGCGGAGGCGGGCGTGGCCGTGATCAACGTCGACTATGCCCTCGCCCCGCAACACCGGTTCCCCGCCCCACCCCACCAGGCCTTCGAGGTCGTCCGGTGGATCGCCTCGCACGGCGCCGAGCACGGCTGGGACGGCAGTCGGCTTTCCGTGGGCGGTCAGAGCGCCGGAGGCGGTCTCGCCGCAGCCGTGGCGCGCCAGTCCCTGGAGCAGGGCGGACCGCTGATCGGCCTCCAGGTCCTGCACTACCCCCCGCTCGACCTCGCGACAAACGCCAAGGACAAACGCGCCGCCATCCCCAAGCCGATGCTGCGCCCATGGATGGCAGAGGTCTTCGACAGCGCATACGTGCCGGACCCGCGGGAGCGTGCCGACCGCCTGGTCTCGCCCGGTAACCCGGCGGACGTCGCGGATCTCAAGGGAATCGCCCCGGCTCTGGTCATCACGGCGGAGTTCGACCTCCTCAAGGCGGAAGGAACGCGCTACGCCGAGCGCCTGCGCCAGGCCGGCGCGCTGGTCGAGCACTACGACGTACCCCAAGCCGACCACGGGTACGACGGCAAGGACGCCGAGAAGGCCCGGCAGGTCTATGCCCTCATCGCGCGCCATGTGAAGCGGGCCGCGGAGCCAAACCCCGCCCCGCCGGCCAAACACTGACGCCACTCTCGGCGATCAGGCTTGCCGGTGACCGGGTTCCAGGTTACGAGGTCCCCGGACTCGTGCAGGTACACGCATCCCACATCCGGGCCCTGATCGGTCTGGGTCCGGTAGACGACGAACTTCTCGGCGTCCCGCGCGATGGCGATCGGGGCCGCGACGTTCAACAGGTCGTAGCGCATGAGCGTGCCCCCGGCGCGCGTGTAGCACACCCTTCCCACCCCGGCCATCTGACCGGTATCGGCGCAGGCCAGGTCGTTGAGGGGTCCGAACAAGGGGACACTCCAGCGTCCGTGGACCCAGCAGCTGAAGCGGTACTGTCCGGCGATCTCCACCTGGATGGTGACGATCTAGCCGCTCTGGACGCCGGTGATCAGCGGGGTCCAGCCGTTGTAGGGCAGGTACAGGTGGCTCATCGGCTGCCGTCCGGCTCCGGCGTAGTAGCCGATGGCCTTGGGGATGGCCTGCCAGGAATAGCGGGCTACGCCGTTCTCGGTAGGTCCGACGAGCCGCAGCGCTTGCAGCGCTCCCGCGCCGGTGGCGTATTCGAGGATTCCACGTACTGGGATCCTTCGTGGACACTGGCGCCGGGAGCGGTGATGACGGCATCGCTGCAGGACATGGCGAAGTCCTTCGCGGCAATCGGCGAGGGGAAGTTGCTGACACCGGAGTCACACAAAGTGCAGATTGCACCCGTCTCCAGAATCTCGCCGAATACTTCCTTCGCCTTGGGACTGGCCGTGCAGAACACCTGGATCCTGCAGAATCCGTCATTCGCCGGCTATGAGGGGACCGTCGCCTATCTGCCGTCCAAGAAGATCGCGATCGCTACGGTGGCGACCCAGGGGCCCGGCAGCACCACCCCGAATGCCAGCACCAACGTCTTGGTGTCGATCGCCAACCACCTGGCTCCGGACCGGCCTCTGTCCGTGCTCTGACGACAGGGGGTAGCCGTGCCGATCGTGTTGACGCACACGGCGCACTGTTGCCTGTAGTCAGCAGCCAGCTAGCTTCGAAGCCGCCTTCAGCCCAGGAACTCCGCAACAGTCCCAACGAACTGGTCCGCGTCATCGAGCCACGGAAAGTGGCCCGCGCCCGGCTGAACGACGAGCGTGGCGTTCGGAAACAACTCCGCGTACTCAGCGACCACAGGGGCGCACGAATTCAGGTCCACCTCGCCCGCGACCAGCAGGGCGGGTGCTGTGAAGCCGCCCAGCGCGGCGCGAGTGGCGTCCGGGTCGAAGGCGCCCTCGGCACCGAAGACTGCTGCGGCTTCCTGGTTCTGCTGTCGGCCCTCGGCAGCCTTGTGGGCCTGCGCGGCAGCGTCCCAACGGCCGTAGAAGAACGGCGCGATGGCCTGCCAGCTGTCGTCCGTGGCCTGGCCGGACGTGATGGCTTCCAGGGCTGCGAAGGCGTCTGCGAACCACGGTTCGTCCTTGCGTAGTCGCGCGGTCTCCCGCCGGGTCTCGCCGGTCGTCTCGATGGCGACGGCACTGGGGCTCGGCGTGATCAGCACCAGCTTGTCGACACGCTCCGGGCGTTGGGCCACGTACTGCACCGCAATGTTCGTGCCGGCGGAGTGCCCCAGCAGGTCCATCCTGCCGAGGCCGAGGTGCTCACGCAGAGCCTCTACATCGTCGACGAGCCGGTCGCAGCGGTAGGAAGCCGCGTCTTGTGGGGTGGCGGACCGGCCGGTGCCCCGAAGGTCCAGCAGAATCAGCTGCCGATGGGCTGACAGGCCGCCCAGTTCCCCGAGGTAGACGGAATCCTGCAGGGGGCCGCCCGGCAGGCAGATCAGCGGTGCACCGTCCCCGAACACGTGGTAAGCGAGGTCTGTTCCATCGTGCGCGGAGAAGATAGGCATGGCCGCGATATTTTCAGCGCGGCTCGAACCGGAGCAACCGAATAACCGACTGTCCGACGCCGATACCAGGCCACCACTGGGTGCGGTCAGGGAGCGGTTGGTGTGTCGGAACGCTGAGCGTGGTCCGGGCCTTCGCGCCCGTCCTGGCCGCCAACGGCGGCGGAGCGATCCTCAACGTCCTGTCGGCGATGTCGTGCGAACGGCTGTCGCTGCTGGTCGGCGGCCTGCCCGTGACCACGTTCCACACGGTCTGAAACAGACATCCTGCCGTCACATACCACCCGGGCAGATCCCAACGTCGTTACGGGACAGCACCGCGCGCAGAGAGGCGAGTTGCTGGTCGAGGGGGAGTCGGCTGATCATCCGCCCTGCCTACCACAGCTCGCCCCGGGTCGGACCGGACCCGCCTCGCCAACCGAAAGTACTGCTGACATGCGACCTGCACTGTTCACCGTCGACCTGCCCGGCCCGGGAAACACACATGATCTTGACGATCGACGGAAGCCTGTCAGGGAGACTGCACCAGAGCGGCCAGCGGAACCTTTGCCGCGTCTGTTGCGGGACGTGACAGGTACAGCGTGGTGTGGAAGTAGCCCTGGGTCTCCTTGCCGAGCGGGTCCTCGCCCGCCGAGGTCACCGCGTCGACGGCGTACTGCTGCTCCTGCTCGCTGGTGAAACGGCGTTGCGGGAAGGTGTCGGCGGCTTTCTCGGTGCTCAGGCCGTACGACTCCAGGCATTCGGCAATGGGGCGGTAGGAGCCGGTGCGCAGCACGAACGCGGCGACCCACACCGGGCCGTGGGCGCAGTTCAGGAGCGGCTGGAAGGTGCGGGGGGACAGGAAGCTGGCTCCGCCGGTGATGGTGATCAGGCGGGTTGGGCGTGCGGCGCGGAGCAGGGCTGGGGTGGCAGGCGCGGCCTCCAGGTTCTCGGCGAATGCCTCGTCCAGCAGGCCGACGGCGTGTGCGTAGGAGACGGCGTGGGGCGCGACGTCGAGTCCGATGACGCGGGCCGGATCGGGGCGCCGATGGGCTGCGTAATAGGCCCGGTCCCATTCGATCAGCTCGGCGGTGGTCAGCGCGGTGGCCTGCGGCGAGGTGTAGTGGGCATACAGGTCGTTCCAGGTGAGTTCATGGTTGAGGAGGGCGGCGTTGATGCCGTACGAGCAGCAGATGTCCAGCACCGTGGCCGGATCTGCGGCGCGGTGTGTGGGCTCGCAGGCTGTGAGCATGCGCCGGAAGATGCCCTGAGCATGGTGAGGGGTCTGGTATTCCCAGGGCCCCAGTGCATGGAAGTACGCCCGCGGGTCCGGCTGGTTGTAGGTGTCGTCGAACCGGGTCCTGCCCCCTGAGCCCTTCGACTGTGCGTGGTCCATCACACGTTCCCTCTCGCGCCGATTCCGGAACCGCCCTGCGACCAGCTGAACACGCCGACTGCTCTTTGCAGAGGCTGTTGTGCATGGAGACGCTTGGGGGAATACCGGGGTGACGTTCTGGCCACGCCCGTGCAGGCACGGTGTGTTCCTGTCGCCGCCGATGTGCCGTGGAGGGGGTGGCGTTCGATGCCAGCGCCGAAGGCCTTCGCGTTGCGGCCGGCGGTGTCGACGCCGGCCGTCGCGCCGGTCGTCGCGCCGGTGAAGGAGCGGCCGGAGGCTCCCAGTCCCGTACGTCCTCAGGTGCTGGCGTCGAACGCGGTGGTGGGGGCCGTGCTGGCGGGCGGACGGAGGCCGGTGCCGCCCGGGGCGCAGGACATGGTCGGCAATAGTGCCGTAGCGGCGGCAGCCGCGAAAGCGGACAGGACGGAAGCCGGCCCAGCGGCACCGGCTTCCGGTGAGAAGCAGGACGTCAAGGCCCGGCCAGGGCCGAACGCGGATCCGAAGTTCACTGCGTTGAAGAAGGACGTGGGGCGCAAGAAACGGACGCTGGCGACCTCGCATCCCCCACCGCGGACGGAAGCGGTCGCGGCGCAGGACGCGGCCCTGCCGCCCAAGGACGATGAAGAGGCTCAGGGCAAGACCGCCAACGCGGAGAAGATGAACGAGGCCAAACCCAAGGAGTTCGACAAGGACGCGTTCATCAAGGCGGTCGAGAAAGCGATCGCCGACAAGGCCCCGAAGAACCTTGATGAGGCGGACAAGTTCGCCGACTCCGGCAAAGCCGAAGAAGTCCAGGCAGAAGTGCAAGGGCAGGTCGGCCAGGGCAAAGCTGACTCGGCCGAACAGATCGCCACCACCACCGCCGCGCCTCCGGACACATCAGCTGCGGTGCCCAAGAAAGTCGTACCGCTCACCGGCGACCGGCCACCAGGCACGCCTGGGGCCCCGGATCCGGCCGGCGCGGTGCCCGACAGGCTGCCGCCTGCGGCCACCGACCTGTCCGCAGGACCTGCCCAGGTCGAGCGCCAGATGTCGGACGCGCAGGTCACCGAACCACAGTTGAAGAAGTCCAACGAACCGGCTTTCACCACAGCACTGGGCGAGAAGAAGACCGCTGAACGCCACTCCGCCACCGCACCCGGCCAGATGCGTAAACACGAGACGACCGAGCTGCGTACCGCCACCGCCCAGGCCAAGCGGCTGGGTACGGCCGCGATGGGTGCGATGGGCGCTCAGCGGGTGCGGACCGGGCAGCAGGTCGGCGCGGGCAAAACCGGCGCCAAGAGCCGCGATGAGGAGAAACGGGCGCAGGTCACCACACTCCTGCAGGGCGTCTTCGACACCATGAAACAGGATGTCGAGGCCATCCTGGACGGGCTGGACAAGCTGGTCGAGGATCAGTTCACCCGGGGCGAGAAACTGGCGCGGGACGCGTTCACCGCCGAGCACCAGCGCAAAATGGAGGAATACAAAGACCGCCGCTACTCCGGTGCGGTCGGCAAGTTGCGGTGGGCGAAGGACTTGTTCGCCGGGCTGCCCGCCGAGGCCGACACCATCTTCACCCAGGCCCGCGACAACTACATCCGCCGGATGCGGCAGGTCATCTCCGACGTCGCCACCACCATCGGCACCGAACTCAACCGGGCCAAGCGCCGTATCGCCCAGGGCCGCACCGAACTCCACACCGCCGTTGACAAACTCCCCGCCGAACTGCGCACCATCGGCCGCGAGGCAGCGGCCGAGTTCAGTGACAAGTTCGATGAACTCACCCAGTCCGTCGATGACAAGGGCACCGCTCTGGTCGACACGCTGGCCACCAAATACACCGACGCCCTCAAATCCGTCGACGACGAAATCGCCGCGGAGAAGGAGAAGAACAAGGGCCTGGTGGCCAAGGCCGTCGACGCGGTCAAGGCCGTCATCAACACCATCCTCGAACTCAAACGCCTCCTGCTTGCCGTGCTGGCCAAAGCCGGGCAGGCAGTACTCCTGATCCTGAAGGATCCGATCGGGTTCCTCCGCAACCTCGTCACGGCCGTGGGGGCGGGTCTGCGGCAGTTCCTGCGCAACATCGGCCGGCACCTGCAACAGGGCATCATGTCCTGGCTCCTGGGCCGCACCACCGAGGCAGGACTGCAACTCCCCGCGAAATTCGACACCCAGGGCATCGTGTCCATGCTCGCCTCCCTGCTCGGCGTGACCTGGAACAACATCCGCACCCGCCTCACCCGCAAAGTACCGGCACAGGCGGTGGCGGCGGCCGAGACGGCGGTGCCGCTGGTCGCCCAGGTCCGCAAACAGGGCGTCGCCGGTATGTGGGAGGACCTCAAGACCCGCGTCGGCGATCTGCGCAGGGAACTGATCGACAAGGTCATCGCCTATGTGACCCCCACCATCATCCAAGCCGGGATCATGTGGGTCCTCTCGCTGCTCAACCCTGCCTCCGCGTTCGTCCGCGCGGTCAAGCTGATCATCGACATCGTCACGTTCATCGTGACCCAGGCCCGCCAGATCTTCGAATTCGTCAACGCCGTCCTCGACGCGATTATCGCCATCGCCCGAGGCGGCAGCGGCGGCGCACCCGCCCTCATCGAACGCGCCCTCGCCCGCTCCATCCCCGTACTGCTGGGCTTCCTCGCCGCCCTCCTGGGCATCGGCGGCATCGCCGCCAAAGTCAAACAAATCGTCCAGGCCCTCACCAAACCCGTCAACCGCGCCATCGACTGGGTCATCGACAAAATCGTCGGCCTCGTCAAAAAACTCTGGGCCAAAATCAAGCCCAAGCCCAAGCCCAAGCCGAAGAAGAAGCCGAAGACCGGGGCAACCCCCAAACCCAAGCGCCGCCAGACCACCCGCAAACCCAAAAAACCACGACAGCCCCGGCCGCCGACAAAACGCGAGCCACGCAAGGACCGCCGCCAGGAGCAGGACTTCGACCGCATCCTGAGCGCCGCCCTGCGCGACACCCACGCCCTCGTCAAGACCGGCCTGCCCGTCGAGGAGATCGAGACCCGGCTGCCGGGAATCCGCCGCCGCCACCGCCTGACGGGTCTGACCGTCGTCGTCGACCGCGTCCAAGGCATCACCCGCGTCGTCCACTTTGTGGCGTCCGTCAACCCCACGAAGAAGAGCCCGGAAGAAAACACTCAGCTCACCGCGAAGAGGGCCAGAGCGGACTACGGCATTCTGCTGAAGAACCAGGAGGTGTTCCAGCACTTTGCCGACCATCGCAAAGTGATTATCGAGGTCCGGCCGACCAACCCGGACTCGGTTCGGCACCTCGAACGCGGTGCCCTGTACAAGCCGGTGAACATCAAGGCCAAGACCGTCAACCGCGCTGATGTCTGGCTTGGCGTGCCGCCGGAGAAGAAGGGTCTGGTCGGCTTCTTCGTTGACCCGCCGCCGGCGCCCAGGCTGCGTGGTCTGAACAAGAAGAACCAGGCTGCGGCTCTCGATCGGCGCGAATTCCGGGCCAAAGAGCGGGAAGATTACGGAGCAAAGATGCGCAGGCTCAG
Source organism: Streptomyces sp. NPDC052236 (assembly GCF_044548015.1). Classification (NCBI taxonomy): domain Bacteria; kingdom Bacillati; phylum Actinomycetota; class Actinomycetes; order Kitasatosporales; family Streptomycetaceae; genus Streptomyces; species Streptomyces sp. NPDC052236. The sequence goes on from NZ_JBIUBL010000027.1 coordinate 103,202, forward strand.
CAAGAAGCCGGAGGGTCCCGGCCGCTTTGTGGTGATCAATTACATTGTTCACGGATATGACACGGCCGGCGGGCCGCTCAAACCAATCGCCGGCGATCACGATCTGTACGACATCCGCGACCAGGACGGCTCCGAATTGTCGCAGCGCGCATTCAATCAGATCCTCAAAGACATGAAGGAAGGAGAGTTCGGCGTGATGCACGGGGCAGTCGTGCGTTGGAATCCAAAGAATCCCAAGGAGCGGGAGATGCGCGACAAGCTGGTGGCTCAGCACAAGCGCGGTGGTTCGGAGGGTCTGGTCCGGTTCGCGCCCGGCCAGCCCATGCGGTTCGTCTACGCTGAGACGGAGCTGAAGATTGACCCGAAACCGTGGAATCCACCGGCAGGAGAGGCCGGCTGACGCCGCATGTCCAACGACCGCACCGACGACTACACCACCGAGAGAGCCCGGCTGATGGCCGAAGGCAACCGGCTGCGGGAGCAAGCACGCGAAAGTTACCGGGCCGGCCGGATGGATGAAGCGCTTCGGCTCCGGGCCCGGATCGCCGAGATCTCCCGGTGGTACGAGGATTCGCAGCCCGAGATCACCGTCGCCCGGTGTCCGCACAGCGGTGTGCCGGTGCGCTGGCCGATCGACACCGTCGGCCTGGACTCATGGTTCTGGGAGTACCTGAACCCCGCCCGCCGTCCGCCGGATGTGCTCCCGCCCACCTGGCTCGCCATGACGGGCGCGATGCGGCTGTCGGATCCGGTGGAGCACCCGCCGTTCGCCGTCGTTCCCGGCCCCGAGGTGCCGTTCGTGGTGCCACGGATCCTCAACAGCCCCGGCGTCCGGGCGGTGCTCGGCGAGGTACCGGTCGGCAGGCACACCGGCTGGGCGATCAGCTACTTCGGGCCGCCGCCCGAGAACGTCGAGCTGGTCAATCTCTGGGGCAGCAACACCTATCCGGTCTATGAGGACGGAGCCGAGAACGGCTGGGACTGGGATGTCCCCCGGGTCTCGCAGTACGACTTCGAACTGACCGACTGGCTGCGCTCGGGCGCGCTGTTGTGGATCGCGCCGGGCGACGAGTCGGCGACGCTGCGGGAAGGGCCGGACGGCTGCCCGTACGTGGATCTGCCCGGCCGACGGACGATTACGGTCATCGCGAACGGCGTGGTCACGCACGTGGCGGAGTTCGCCGGGCACGGTGCGGGGTGAGCGGGGTGAGCGGGGTACGCGGGGTGAGCGGGGTGAGCGGGGTGAGCGGGGTGCGAAACCCACGCACGAAGCGACCGCGGCCGGGCGGCTGAAGAGCCGCCCGGCCGCCTGTGGCGTGATGACCGTGCCGGTCACGCACCTTCCAAGGGAGCGAAGGTGAATGAGAACTCCGTCGGCCCGGCGTGGAGTTGGTGCTGAGGCAGCACACCCGGACCGCACGACTGCGAGCCGATTCCCTGCTGGCCGTGGTCCAGGTTCACCCACACCGTGTCGCCGGGCACCAGATCCGTCAGGTGGTCCGCGGCCGGGGGGACACGCTCTCGTAGTAGGCCTCGTACATCGTTCTCCTCGGTCAGTCCTTGACAACGGTCTGTGAGAGTCAATTGGCCTCGTCTCCACCCGTAGTCCTGATTCTCGCCCAGCGCGGTCTGGCAGAGCTCCACCTGGGGTGGCCGACCCCAGGTCGCTACGTGGCACGGCGCCCATCCGTGTGTCATTTCCGGACGTTCTCCCTGGCGGCGCCCAGGGCGGCCGAAAGCCTTCGAGTCCCCAGCCAAATGGCGGTCGGAACCATCGCGAGCTGCACCGGCGCGTCGCGGATCGCCACTCGGCCCGTATGCCGCCAGTCAAGGCCCTCGTGTCACTCACCCCCCGCGCGCCTGTACTGGTACGACGTCATGCCGACCGCGCACCGGCACGTGGCCGGATCAGGCGGCGCCTCCTCACTGCTGAGCAACTGGCGGGTATGTCTCTCACCACAGCACGAGCACGAGCACGCCACGCGATCACATGGGATGGCACACCGCCATGGCGGCCAGACGACTCCCCAATGACCAACTAGCCGCGCTCCTCACAGAAGCCGACTGGAGCGCCGGCGAACTGGCGCGAGCGGTCAACGCCCTGGGTTCCAAGAACGGCCTGCGACTGCGCTACGACCGCACCGCCGTGGCCCACTGGCTGGACGGTTCACGTCCTCGCCGTCCCGTACCCGATCTTGTGGCCCAGGCACTCAGCATCCGAATCGGACGCACCGTCACCGCCGCGGAAACCGGCCTGGTCCGGAATCACCGCGCCGACCCCCTGCACCGTGTCCCGCCGGCCGTCTCCGACCCGGTGCAGCGGCTGCTCGCCCTGTGCCAGGCCGACACCGAACCGGCCCGCCGCGCGGTGATCAACCGGACGGTGTTCATCACCATGACACCGCAGGCAGTGGTGTGGGACGACACCGAGCCGCCACGGCCAGGAGCCGGCTTGCCCGGCGCGACGGCCCGGCGTGTGGCCGCCATGGCCGAGGTCTTCGCCGACCTGACCGAGAGATACGGCGGAGGACATGCGAGAACCTGCCTGGTGCACTACATCACCGACGAGGTCGGTCCTTTGCTGCAGGGGACCGTACGCACCTCCCCGGACACCATCGAAGGAGCCGGACTCGGAGCGGTCGCCCACCTGGCCCACCGACTGGGGCGCATGACGGTCGACGCGCACCTGCCCAACCTGGCCTACCAGTACCACCGCGTTGCGCTGGACCTCGCCCGACAGGCCCACGACCGGACCACCTGGGCGGTCACTCTTGGGGCCTTGAGTTCGCTGGCACACCAACTCGACCATGTGGCGCACGCGACGCAATGGGCTCAGGCTGCCCTGGATGCCTCCGGCCCCGACACTCCTCCGCACGTGCGAGCCTTCCTGCACGCCACCCGGGCCGTCGCCCTCGCCCGCGGCAATCAACGAAGCCGGGCCATGGCGGACCTCGCCGCCGCCGAACCAGCACAGGCCATGGACAGCATCCCGGAGGCCTCCTCCGCTTCCCTCGAGCTGGTATCCGCTCTGCACCACCATCGTGCCGAAACCCTGCTCATCCTCGGCGACCAGCACGGCGCCGTCGACGCTTTGACGTCCTGCCTGCACAGCCGCACGCCCGAACACCACAGAGCCATCGCCATCACCCATGCGAAACTCGCCGAGGTGCTGCTCGCCACCGGAGCCGTCGACGCGGCCATCAGTCACTGCCGAGAGTGCGTCGACCACTACGCCCACCTCAACTCCAGCCGGGCCAGGCAAGCTCTCCAAGTTCTGTACCAATCGCTGAGCCCATACCGACGCCATCGACACGTGAGAGAGGTACGGCAACTCATACGCCAACTCGTACGTGATGAGGGCAAACCCAGCCCCCGCCGAGCGCCCTAGCGGCCCAGCGCCGCCCCGCCGTTGATGTGGAGGATTTGGGCCGTGAGATACGTCGCCTCGGGCGAGGCGACGTACCGGACCATCGCCGCGATCTCCGCAGGGCGGCCCGCCTGGCCCGTCAAGCTCTGCTTCACCCGCGAGGCGACGAACTCCTCCGTGGCGCGGTCGCCGAAGAACTCCGTGTCGGCGACGAACCCGGGCGCCACGGCGTTGACCGTGATCCCCTCCGCGCCGAGCCGCTGCGCCAGCTCGAAGGTGTACGTGTTGACCGCGGCCTTGGCCCCGCCGTAGGAACCGGGGCCACGCAGCGCTGCGATCGAGGACAGATGGATGATCCTGCCGCCCGGGCGGCGGACCCGGGGGAGCAGCGCCTCCGTCAGGAGGACCGAAGTCAGCACGTTCGCCGCGAAGTTACGGCGGTAGCCGTCGGCGATGGATTCGAGTGAGCCGTCGTGCGAGGACGCGACATTGCCGCCCGCGTTGGTCACCAGTACGTCCACGGTGTCGGTGCGGTCGGTGATGAACCGCGCCGCGCCGCGCACCTGTTCGGGCTCGGACAGATCCGCCGCGCACCAGGTCACCGTGGCTTCCCCATGGGCGGCGTTGAGCTTCTCGGCCGCCGCGCGCAGAACCTCTTCGCGGCGGCCGAGAATGATGACCTTGTCGCCGTCCGCGGCGAACGACTCGGCCACGGCGAGCCCGATGCCCGTACCGCCGCCCGACACCACGATCTGCCTGGGAGCCATACCCACCACCCGTTCTTGTATGTGACCGATGGTCCTGTCCATGCACCGAAAGCTACGGTTGGGCCTCAGTTGGTGTCAAGGCTGGACAACGCGCCGACTACAGCATAGGGGCCCGTCCGTAGACGGGCCCCTTGAAGCGCGCTGAAACGTGCTGACCAGCGCTGACCTGCGCTGACCCGCGTCGCGTCAGACGATCTGATCCGCGATCTCCGCCTGCTCACGGGCGTTTCCGTACGACGACGGCGTGGAGTACGAGCGGCGTGCCACAAACCACCACACCGTGGCCAGCGTCAGCACCGTGACCAGCGCGACCGAGGCGTAGTTCATCGTGTCGACCGTCACCGGGCTCGTCTGCGGCAGACAGAACAGCACGGTCAGGAAGGCCACCCACACCACAGCCACCCAGCCGATCGGCTTGCTCCAGCGGCCCAGACTCCACGGGCCGGGCACGAAGCGGTCCCCGGCGCGCAGCTTCAGATAGATCGGGATCGCGTACGCGGGGGTGATGCCGATGACGTTGATCGCGACCACCGCGTTGTAGGCGGTCATCGAGTACAGGGACGGCAGCGCCAGCAGGCAGGCGAAGATCACCGACAGCCACACCGCGTTGACGGGGGTCTGGGTGGAGCGGCTGACCTTCCGCCACAGCGCCGAGCCGGGCAGCGCGTTGTCCCGGCTGAACGCGAACACCATACGGCTGGCCGCGGCCACCTCCGCGTTGCCGCAGAACAGCTGCGCCACGATCACGACGAGCAGCAGCGCCTTCGCGCCGCCCTCGCCGAGCGCGTCGAGCAGGATCTGCGCGGGCGGCACGCCGGTCGTGCTGCCCACGGTGCCGGCGTAATCCTGGATGGCGAAGGTCAGACCGGCCAGCAGGGCGAAACCGGCGATCCAGGAGACCCAGATGGAGCGCACGATTCCGCGAGCGGCGGAGACAGAGGCGTTGGAGGTCTCCTCCGACAGGTGCGCGGAGGCGTCGTACCCGGAGAAGGTGTACTGCGCGAGCAGCAGGCCGATCGCGGCCACATAGATGGGACTGTCCCAGCCGGTGTTGTTGACGAACTCACCGAAGACGAACTCGGGGGACTGGTGGTTGTCGGGCACGATGACCAGCGCGCCGACGATCACGGCGACGCCGCCCAGGTGCCACCACACGCTGACCGAGTTGAGCACGGAGACCAGCCGTACCCCGAAGAGGTTCAGGGTGGCGTGCACCAGCAGAATGCACATGAAGATGATCATGGTGGAGCCGGGTGTGGGATCGAAACCCCACTGCAGATTCAGGAAAGCGCCGGTGAACAGGGCGCAGCCGTAGTCGATACCGGCGATGGCCCCGAGCAGGCCGAGAAGATTCAGCCAGCCGGTGTACCAGCCCCACTTACGGCCGCCGAGCTGGTGCGCCATGTAGTAGAGCGCGCCCGATGTGGGGTACGCGCTCGTCACCTCTGCCAGCGCCATGCCGATGCAGAGGACGAACAGGCCGACGCCCAGCCAGCCCCACAGCATCACCGCGGGGCCGCCGGTGTTCAGCCCGAAGCCGTACAGGGTCATGCATCCGGACAGGATGGAGATGACAGAGAAGCTGATGGCGAAGTTGCCGAAGCTTCCCATGCGGCGCGCCAGAACGGGCTGATAGCCCAGTTCCCGTAGCCGTTCCTCCTCGTCCTTGGGTGGAGCCTTTTCCGAACTCGACCATTTCGGCGGGGATATGGACATCAAAGAACCTCCGGGGGGAAAGGGTGATGCACTGAGGGGACAGGGACGTACGAGCGGGAGAAGCGCGGGTGCGCGCAGGTGCTCAGGACAGGGAAGTACGGGCGTACCGGAGTCAGGGACCGGCACCCTGCGCGGCGGCCAGGCAGCGCCCACGCGCGCGGAGGAACACATCTTCCGCCGACCCCGCGTCACTGGGGCCGACTGTGCGGTACGCCCACGGCAAGGTGGTGAAGTACGGGCCGAGCGCCTCGAACACGGGCGCGGCCTCGGGGAACTGGAGCGAACCCCACAGGGCGTGCGCCAGGTAGTTGAGATCCAGCAGCGAACCACCGGCCGGGTCGGGCACCCGGTCGAACCAGAAGCGCAGAGCGCGCCCGGCGTCCCGGGCCGCGTCGTCGGTCACCCAGTGGAGGTCCAGCGCCTTCTCGTTCCCGCGCTCCCGGCGGTAGCGCTCCACCCGCACATGCAGGGGAAGCGCCAGGAGCGGCGAACCGGGGGGCGCCGAGGACGCCGCCCACTGTACGAAGTTGACCGCCTCCGAGACCTGCCCGCCGGGCCTGCGCGCGTAGACGAACTGCAGCATCCGGTGGTACGCCTCGCGGTTGTACGGATCGCGTTTGTCGGCCTCCGCCAGCAGACCCCACGGGCCGGGGAACAGCATCGGGCCGGGCGGCGGCAACCGGTGCTCGTCCATCCGCTGCTTCTCGTCGAGCTGGGCCAGCGCCAGCAGGCACACCCACGGCACCGGATCGTCCGGAGCCTGGTGCGCGGCGATACGGCACGCCTCCCAGGCTTCGTGCCAGAGCTCCTCGGTGCGCCGGTGCCTCTCGCGGTGGGCGCGCAGCGCCCGCTCCACCAGGACCCGGCAGTACATCACGATCGCGGCGAGGGAGCGCGGCTCCTCGGTACGCCAGGCCTGCACCGCGTCGGAACCGGCGGCCACCGCCGCGAGCACCTGGGTCCGCTGGGTCCACAGCGTCAAGTCGGTGGTGGCGGCCAGCAGGTTCCGCATCGACACCCAGCGGCCGGTGCGCAGGTCCTGCATGGCGGTGCGCAGTTCGTTGTCGTGACCCGCGGGGTGGTACAGCGGGCGGAAGTCGTCGTGGGACATCAGCCCGCCGCCGCTCCCGTCCCCGGTCTGCTGCGGCGCTTACGCCGCATCGTGATTTTCATGGGTCCTCTTGGGACGGTGGGGGTAGGTCGGCACCGTTGGTTTGGCGCCGTACGCATGGTCGAATTTTGCTGATCTTACCCAACCACAGAGTGACGGCAAGGAAGTGATGAGATGTCAGTTACGAATAGGGCGAGGAGGCGCGCCGGGGAAGACCCTTGATGGCGGCGTGTACCCTGCTCCACGCATCCGTGAGCGATCTTCCTGGACCTTTCTGCCAGATCTTCCTGAACCTTCCTATCCGAACTGCGGGGTGGCCCGATGACAGGCCCTGTGCTCGCCGTCGACCAGGGCACCTCCGGTACGAAGGCGCTCGTCGTCTGCCCCGAGCGGGGCGTGATCGGCACCGGCTCCGCGCCGGTGCACCCCCGCTACGGCCCAGGAGGCCGGGTGGAGGTCGACCCGGCCGTACTGCTCTCCTCGGTCATCGACGCCGGACGCCAGGCCCTGGCCGAGGCCGGAGAGCCGGTCGCCGCCGTGGGCCTCGCCAACCAGGGCGAGACGGTCCTCGCCTGGGATCCCGCGACGGGCCGGCCGCTGACCGACGCGATCGTCTGGCAGGACCGCCGGACCGAAGCGCTCTGCGCGGAACTCGCCCCGCACGCCGAGGACCTGAGGCAGCTGACCGGGCTGCCCCTCGACCCGTACTTCGCCGCGCCCAAAATGGCGTGGATACGCCGCGAGCTCACCCGGGACGGGGTCGTCACCACCAGCGACGCCTGGCTGATCCACCGGCTGACCGGTGCGTTCGTCACGGACGCGGCGACCGCGGGGCGCACCCAGCTGCTCGACCTCGACCGGGTGGCGTGGTCGCCGCGGGCGCTCGACATCTTCGGCCTGGCCGACGAGCAGCTGCCGGAGGTCGTGGCCGCCGACGCCCCGGTCGGCATCACCACCGCATTCGGTCACTCGGGAAGTCCGGGAGGCTCCGGAGGCCCCGGGATTCCGCTCACCGGGCTGCTGGTCGACCAGCAGGCCGCCCTGTTCGCCCAGAGCGTCACCGAACCCGGCGCCGCCAAGTGCACGTACGGCACCGGCGCGTTCCTCCTCGCCCAGACCGGCCCCCGGCCGCGCCGTACCAAGAGTGGCCTGGTCAGCTGTGTCGCCTGGCGGCTCGGCGGCCACACCAGCTACTGCCTCGACGGACAGGTCTACACGGCCGCCTCCGCGGTCCGCTGGCTCACCGACCTCGGAGTGATCTCCGGCGCCGCCGACCTGGACCCGGTCGGCTCCGCCGTCCCCGACAGCGGCGGCGTCACCTTCGTACCGGCCCTCGCCGGACTCGCCGCCCCCTGGTGGCGCGGCGATCTGCGCGGCTCGCTGACCGGCCTCGGCCTGGACACCGGCCCCGGACAGCTGGTGCGCGCCCTGTGCGAAGGCATCGCCGCTCAGGTGGTCGCGCTCACCGACGCGGTGGCCGCCGACCTCGGCGCGCCGCTCACCACCCTGCGGGTCGACGGCGGTCTTACCCGCTCGGCGCTGCTGATGCAGACCCAGGCCGATCTGCTCCAACTGCCCGTCGAGGTATCGGCGCTGCCCGACGCGACCGCGCTGGGCGTGGCCGCCGTGGCACGGCTCGGCATCGACCCGGGGCTGACGGCGGAGCAGGTACTGCCGCCCTGGAAACCGGCCGCCGTCTACGAGCCGCGGATCAGCGCGACGGCGGCGGCCGAGCGCCTCGGGCGCTTCCGTGCCGAGGTGGCCGCGCTGCTGGACCGTACGCCCCCGGGAGCACCGTGACCGTCACGACCACCGGGACGCTGCCGGACACGCTCCACGACGTGATCGTCGTCGGCGCGGGCGTGGTCGGCTCGGCCATCGCCCGCGAACTCGCCCGCCACCGCCTGCGTACCGCCCTCGTGGACGCGTCCGACGACGTCGGCAACGGCACGTCGAAGGCGAACACGGCGATCCTGCACACCGGCTTCGACGCCGTCCCCGGCTCCCTCGAATCCCGGCTCGTACGCGACGGACAGCGCCGGCTCGCCGCGTACGCCGCCGAGACGGGCATCCCCGTCGAACCGCTCGGCGCGCTCCTCGTCGCCTGGGACCGCGAACAGCTCGCCGCGCTCCCCGGCCTCGCCGCCAAGGCCGAACGCAACGGCTACCACGACGCGCGGCTGATCGGCGCGGACGAGGTGCGCGAGCGTGAACCGCACCTCGGTCCGGGCGCGCTCGGCGCGCTCCATGTCCCGGGCGAGAGCATCATCTGCCCCTGGACGACGACACTCGCGTACGCCACCCAGGCCGTCCGCGGCGGCGTCGGCCTGCATCTGAACTGCCGGGTCGGCCGGGTCACCGGCGTGACAGGCGTGACCGGCGGCGCCCACCACGAAATCGCCACCAGTCGCGGCCCGCTGCGCGGTCGCTACCTCGTCAATGCCGCCGGTCTGTACGCCGACGAACTCGACCGGGAGCTCGGCCACACGGATTTCACCGTCACCCCGCGCCGCGGCCAGCTCATCGTCTTCGACAAGCTCGCCCGCGAACTCGTCCGCCACATCCTGCTGCCGGTGCCGACCGCGCTCGGCAAGGGAGTGCTGGTCGCGCCGACCGTGTACGGCAATGTGCTGCTCGGCCCGACCGCCGAAGACCTGGACGACAAACAAGCCACCGCGTCGACCGCCGAAGGACTCGACCTCCTCAGGCAGAAGGGGCGCCGGATCCTGCCGGAGCTGCTCGACGAGGAGATCACCGCCGTCTACGCGGGTCTGCGCGCCGCCACCGAGCACGACGACTACCGGATCCGGTCGCGCCCGGAACAGCGGTACGTCGCCGTCGGCTCCATCCGCTCCACCGGGCTGACCGCCTCGATGGCGATCGCCGCGTATGTGACCGGACTGCTGGCGGACGCGGGGCTCGACCTGGGCCCGGCGCGCGAGCTGGAGCCCGTACGGATGCCGAACCTGGGGGAGGCGTTCCCACGGCCGTACCAGCGCGCCGATCTCATCGCCGCCGATCCCGAGTACGGCACGCTCGTCTGCCACTGCGAACGGGTCTCCCGAGGCGAGATCCGCGACGCCCTGGCCGCCACGATCCCGCCGGGCTCGCTCGACGGACTCCGCCGCCGTACGCGGGCGGGCGGCGGGCGCTGCCAGGGCTTCTACTGCGGCCCGGCGGTACGCGAACTGTTCGAGGCGCGCGAAGTACCGCAGGCACGCGAGGCACGGCGATGACCCGCCTCACGCGTACGGTCGACGTCCTGATCGTCGGCGCGGGCCCGGCAGGTCTCGCGGCTGCCGCCCGGCTGGCCGCGGAGGGTACGCGCCGCCGCCGGGTCGAGGTCATCGAACGCGAGCAGCACCCGGGCGGCGTCCCGCGCCACTGCCACCACGGCGGTTTCGGCCTGCGAGACCTGGACCTGCGCCGCCCGATGAGCGGCCCGCGGTACGCCACCCACCTCGCCGCCGAAGCGCTGCGCGCCGGAGCGGACCTGCGTACCGGCGTCACCGTCACGGGCTGGGCAGGCCCGCGCACCCTGGAGACCACAGGACCGGCGGGTCTGGAGCGGATCACCGCGCGGGCCGTCGTCCTTGCCACCGGAGCCCGTGAACGCCCGCGCAGCGCCCGGCTGGTGCCCGGCACGCGGCCCGCGGGGGTGTTCACCACGGGGGAGCTCCAGCAGGCGGTCCATCTGTACGGGCAGCGGGTCGGCAGCCGCGCCGTCGTCGTCGGCGCCGAGCCCATCGCCTTCTCCGCGGTGCGTACGCTGCGGGCGGGCGGCGTCGAGGTCGCCGCCATGGTCACTGACCAGCCGTCCCACCGACTGAGCGGCCTGAGACCCCCTGTCCCGCTGCTCACCGACACCACCGTGAGCGACCTGGCGGGCCGGTCCAGGCTGACCGGGGTCGCGCTGCGGCACCGCGACGGCAGGACGACGACCATCGGCTGCGACACGATCGTGTTCACGGGCGACTGGATCCCCGACCATGAACTGGCCCGGCGCGGCTCCATTCCGCTCGACCCCGGCACCCGCGGCCCGTCGGTCGACGCCGCGTTCCGTACGGCGGAGCCCGGCGTCTTCGCCGTCGGCAACCTGCTCCACGGAGTCGAGTCGGCGTCCACGGCCGCCGAGGAGGGCCGGTGCGCCGCCGGCCGGGTGGAGCGCCACCTCGCGGGGGAAGCGTGGCCGGGCCCGGGTCTGCCGGTACGGGGCGAGGGACCGCTGCGGTGGGTGGCGCCGAACCGCGTGGCCCCGGACGGCCCCCGCCCGCTGCGCGGCCGGTTCATCCTGCGTACGTCCGAGCCGCTCGCCCTCCCCCTCCTCGTGGTCAGTCAGGACGGCAGGGTGCTGCACCGGCAGCCCTCGCCGCGTACGGCGCTGCCGGGCCGGGCGCTGCATCTGCGCGCCGACTGGACGGGCAGGACGGACCCGGGCGGCGGCCCGGTGACGATCACTGCGTACTGAGAGCTCAGCGGAATGTCGCGTCCGATTTCCGCCAGCCGCGCCGTCGGCAAGGTGCCCATACTGGCCGTATGACGAGCGAGGACACCAGGCAGGACAGCAGGTACGAGGCGGTGTGCAGCCGGGACGCCAGGTTCGACGGCGTGTTCTTCTTCGCCGTCTCCACCACCGGGATCTACTGCCGCCCGAGCTGCCCCGCGATCACCCCCAAGCGCCAGAACGTGTCGTTCTACCGGACGGCCGCGGCGGCCCAGAGCGGGGGCTTCCGGGCCTGCCGCCGCTGCCGCCCCGACGCCGTGCCGGGCTCCGCCGAGTGGAACGCCCGCGCCGATGTCGTCGGGCGCGCGATGCGGTTGATCGGCGACGGAATCGTGGACCGGGAGGGCGTCGCGGGCCTGGCCCACCGGCTGGGCTACAGCGCCCGGCAGGTGCAGCGGCAGCTCAACGCCGAACTCGGCGCGGGCCCGATCGCCCTGGCGCGGGCCCAGCGCGGCCACACCGCGCGCGTACTGCTCCAGACCACGACCATGCAGACGGCGGAGGTTGCCTTCGCGGCGGGATTCGCGAGCGTACGGCAGTTCAACGACACCATCCGCGAGATCTACGCGGCCACCCCCAGCGAACTCCGCTCCGCCCGGCCGGGGCGGGCCTCACGCTTCGGCTCCGTAGCACCCGGCGCGGCAGCGGGAGTGCCACTGCGGCTGGCGTACCGGGGTCCGTACGCCTCGACGGAAGTCTTCGACCACCTCGGCAGCCGCGCGCTCGCGGGCATCGAGGAGCTCGTCGGCGTACGCGGCTCCCGCGTCTACCGCCGCACCCTGCGGCTGCCCGGCGGCCCCGGCATCGCCGAGGTCGGCGAGCAGCCGGGCGCGGGCGGCTGGCTGGAGTGCCGGCTGCACCTCACCGATCTGCGCGACCTGACGACGGCCACGCAACGGATGCGCCGCCTCTTCGACCTGGACGCCGACCCCTGCGCCGTCGCCGAACGCCTCCGTACGGACCCGGCGCTGGCCCCGCTGGTGGCCGCCCGCCCCGGACTGCGCGCCCCGGGCAGCGCCGACCCGCACGAACTCGCGGTCCGGGCCGTACTGGGCGAGGGGCTGCCGTTGCAGGAGGGACGGCAGCTCGGCGACGCCCTGGTCGCGGCGTACGGCGAACCGCTGCCCGCACCGAGCGGCGGGCTCACCCATCTGTTCCCGCAGGCGGAGACCCTGGCGGGGCTGGAGCCGGCCACTGCGCGGCGGGCCACGCTGCGTACGCTGGCCGCCGCGCTCGCCGCGGGTGCCGTCACCCTCGACCCGGGCGCCGACCGGGACGAGACCGAGAGGCAGCTGCTCGCGCTACCCGGCATCGGCCCCTGGGCGGCGGGCTACATCCGGATGCGCGCGCTCGGCGACCCCGATGTGTACCTGGCCGAAGACGGCGCGGCCCGGGCCGACGCGGAGGGGTGGCGGCCCTGGCGTACGTACGCGATGCACCACCTCTGGGCCGGGCCCCTCAGGCGATGGACGCCGAAATGATCGCGGACACCGCGATATTGCAGGACGCCGTCACCCACACCGCCGGGTGCGGCTCCGTCTCGACCAGGGTCGCTCCCAGCCTGCCCGGCGTGACCAGGTCCACCACCAGGAAGGCCACCGCCATCATCACAAGACCCAGCAGCCCGAACGCGGCGGTCGAGGCCAGCCCCTTGCCGAAGTCGTCGTAGGTCGTCCAGATCGACGTGAAGACGACGCCGCCGATACCGAGCAGCGCCGAGCTGAGCAGCAGGGCGGCGTTGCGATTGCGGTCCTGCCAGATCTGCCGGCCGAGCTTCCCGGGCGTCAGGAGATCGACCAGGAATATGCCGAGGATCAGAAGGACCACACCGAGTGCGCCGTACGCGCTCGCGCGGCCGAGTCCATTGAGGATGTCGCTCATTGAGGGGCCAGTCTCCGTGTCTTGAAGTGTCTTGAACTGTCTTGAAGTTGATGCTGGTCAGAGGCGCGCAAAATCTACCGCACGGTTCCGGCGCGTCGATCATCGCGGCGATGAGTTCAGCGATGAGTTTGAGCGGCGAACAAGGTCTGCACCTCTGACAGGACGAGCCATGCAGCCACATAGGAGCCATTCATGACATCGATGCCCGCGATCGGCAGCATCCTGCTGGCCAGTAAGGACCCGGAGCGGCTTCGTTCCTGGTACGGGAGTGCCTTCGGCGTGACTGCGGACGCCGACGGGTTCCTGTCGCTCGGCGAGGTCGGTCTGCTGGTCGACGGCCGCGACGACGTGGCGGCCGAGGCCGCGGAACCGGCCAGGTTGATCCTCAATGTGCATGTCGACGACGCCCGGACGACCGCGGGGCAGCTGAACTCTCTCGGGGTGACCTGGCTCGCCGGGCTGGAGTACCGGGAGCAGGCCGGAGCGTGGTTCGGCACCGTACTCGACCCCGACGGCAACTACCTGCAGATCATCGAACTGACCGAGGCGTACTGGGCGGGCCGTGGGGAGCGGGCACGGCAGGCGGGCAGCGGACCGCTGGCCGACGCTGTCGTCTCCACCCGGCTGCCCGCCCAGGACCTCGACCGCGCGAGGCGCTTCTACGCCGAGAAGCTCGGCCTCCAGCCCACCGAGACGCGGCCGGGCGGCTTGCGCTACGCGTGCCGAAGCGGGAGTTTCTCGGTCTTCGAGTCCGCCGGACGGCCGTCCGGGGAGCACACCCAGATGGCGTGGCAGGTCAACGACATCGAGGCGGTGGTGGCGGAGCTGCGCAAGCGCGGCGTGGAGTTCGAGGAGGTCGACCTCCCCGGGCTGCGTACCGTCGACGGGATCGCCGAGGTCGCGGGCAACTACCCGTCCGCGGGGGGTGGCGGCGAGCGGGCCGCGTGGTTCCGCGACAGCGAAGGCAACCTGCACGGCATCGGCCAGACGATCCCCGCGACGACGAACCGCTGATCCGGCCGTGCGCCGGCCTTCGCACCCGCGCACGGGCACGGGGACGAAGGCCGGCGCGCGGAGCCCGCTCAGTGCGTCGCCGACTCCGCGGTGACGGTCGCGTGCGGGCCATCGGTCTGCGCCGGGATACCAGGCGCCGCTGCCACCGGCACCGCCACGGTTTCCGGCGCGGCCTTCCCCGCCAGCGCGGCTTTCGCGGCTGTTGTGTCGAGCAGCCCCTCCCATCGCGCGACCACGAACGTGGCGACGCAGTTGCCCAGCAGATTGGTGACGACCCGCATGGTGTCCATCAGCCGGTCGGCCGCCAGCAGCAGCGCCACCGAGCCCGCGGGCAGTACGTCCAGCGCGGCGACCGTCGCCGAGAGCGCCAGGAAGGCCGAACCCGGAATGCCCGCCATGCCCTTCGAGGTCAGCATCAGGACCAGTACGACGGTGACCTGCTGTCCGATCGACAGATCCACCCCGACCGCCTGCGCCATGAACAGCGTGGCCAGCGACAGATAGATGGACGCGCCGTCCAGGTTGAAGGAATACCCGGTCGGCAGCACCAGACCGGTCGGGGCCTCGCCGCACCCTGCCCCGCGCAGCTTCTGCATCAGCCGCGGCATGACGGATTCACTCGACGCCGTGGCCACGGCCAGCGAGAGCTCCGAGCGGATGTAGACGAGGAAGCGCCACAGGCTCAGGCCCGTGAACACCCGCAGCAGCACCCCGAGTCCGATGATGAACAGCAGCGCGGCGCCGTAACAGGCCGCGATGAGCTTGCCGTACGACGACAGGGCCGACAGCCCGTACTGGCCGATCAGGTATGCGGCGGAGCCGAAGGCGGCGAGCGGCGCCAGCTTCATCACATATCCGACGATCTTGAAGATGACGTCGCTCGCCTGACTGATCAGGTCGAGAACCAGCGGGGCCTTGTTCTGTCCCAGGTGCAGGATCGCGGCGCCGGACAGCACGGCGAGCAGCAGCACTTGGAGCAGCGAGTTCTCGGCGAAAGCGCCGACCGCGCTGGTCGGGACGATTTCGAGCAGGAAGCCGGAGACGCCGGGCAGTTCCGCGCCCGCCGTCTTCTCATCGACGGCGTCCGCGTCGAGCTGCGGGTTGCCACCGGCGAATCCGGCGCCGGGCTGGAAGACGTTGCCGACGACCAGGCCCAGCAACAGTGCGATGGTCGTCACCACCTCGAACCAGATCAGCGCCTTGACGCCGATCCGGCCGACCGACTTCAGGTCCCCGGCCTTCGCGATGCCGATGACGACGACACAGAAGACCAGCGGCGAGATCACCATCTTGATCGCGCGCAGGAAGCCGTCCGCGAGGAGCTTGAGAGTGTCCGCGCCGCCCGGCCAGATCGCGCCGACGGCTATGCCGAGAAGTATGGCGGCGACGACCTGGGCGAAGGGGGAGAGGAGGACGGCGGACGCCTTGCCGCGCGGCTGCTTCGGCGGCGCGGCGGAGCCGGAGGGTACGGCTGTGGGTGCGGCGGGCAAAGGGACTCCTTGGCTCGACTTCCGAATGTCGGAAGATTGATTCCGGATTGCTTCGAGGGAGTCTGCTGAAGTCGCATCACATAGCCGGGTCGCACGAGTAAACGTGGTGTGTCGTGGTGGGTCGTGGCCGTGTCTTGGGGGCCGCGACTCATCCCGCCGGGCGAGGTGGTTGCTGACGAGGGGCGTGACAGCGGGGGCTGATCCGGCGGCCTCGCGGCTTGGTCGGCCCGCACAACCGGCTCGGAGGAGAAGCTCGTCACCGCCGAGATCGACCTGGCCGACATCAACTTTCGTCAAGGTCTGGGTCGACTCCCGCGGCCCCTACGGGCTACCGGAGATTGCCGGTCTTGAAGGCCCTCGCGAGTGGCCTACCCGCCACCAGCGAGGACACCGCGCCGGTGCCTGCAACCGATACGGCCTGATCACGGGCGCAGACGCAGGGGCCCGAGCATGGCGTTGACCGCGGGTGCCGGGCAAGCCGTCGACCACCACGGCCGGTGTGTTGCCCTGCGTCATCGGCCGACCGGCGGTCATGATGCCTCCACCGGATCGGCCAGTTACTTCCTGCGGTGCAGGGCAATGAGTTGGTCAGGTGGTCAGCCCACCCGCCGCGAGTCGATCATTCACGCCTTGGTGAGAAGTGCCTCGAAGGTTCTGAGGCGACGGAAGGTCTCGGCATACGCCGCCTGCCTTTCCAGGGGGAATTGGAGTACCTGGATGCGTTAGTTCTCCAGGCGGACCGGCATCAGCATCGAGAACGTGTCCTCGGTGTCGGGCCTGTGGATCGCCAGGGGCGCCGTAGGGGCGCCGAACTCCAGAATCAGTTGGTCTCGGGCTCCGGCGGCGAGTGCGTGGAGCAGGAACTCGCGGTTGACGGCGACACAATGCTGGTCGTCGTCACCGTCCTCGCAGACGGTCACCGCTCCGTCGGCCGTCACTTTGAGCACGCTGAGGTCGCAGGACACATCGTCCGGCTTGCGTACCTCGCCGGCGCGGACGGGACCGGTCTCCACCGCCGCCTGGAAAGCCGGCACATCGACAAGGACGCGGCGCCCGGCCGGCAAGTGGACGAGGCGACGGTAGTCAGGGAAGTCGTGATCGAGGCACTGACCGGCCGCCTGACGGTCCCCGGTCTCCAACGTCACGCGGTCACCGTCCACGGCGAGCTGTACGGACTCCTCGCCACTCAGCAACGCCCGCATCGCGTCGGCGAGCGGGACAGGCACGATGACCTGGACACGGGGACCGCCATGCCCGGTGGTACCGGCTTGCGCGACGGCCATCCGGTACCGGTCGGTGGCTACGACATGGAGGGCCTCGCCCTCGATGTCGAACAGGACACCGCCGAGCATCGGCAGCTCCGGGTCGGTACTGGCGGCGAAACGGACCGCGTCCAGCGCGGCGGCCAGCCCGGGCGCGGAGACGGTCAGCCGGACGGCGGCGGCGGTGTGAAGCGAAGTCATCGAATTCCCTCTGTGTTCGAGTAGTGCTCGGACCGTGGAGAACTCACTGCGGGCATCGGACAACCCCAGTTCAAGACGGCGCAGATGCGCCTGAAGCAGCTTCCGCACCAGGTCGGTGTCCGCGCTGGACCAGCCGGCCAGCACCAGCCGAATGTCCGGCAACGGCATACCGGCCCGGCGCAACCGGGCCAGCAACCGGGCCTCTTCGAGCTGCTGGGGGCCGTACCAGCGGTAGCCACTCACGGGATCCACCCAGGCAGGGACCAGCACACCGGCACCGTCGTAGAACCGCAGGGCGCTCACGCTCAGTCCGCTGTCCCGGGCCATCTCACCAATGCTGCGCATCTCGCTCTCCACACCCAGAACTCTGAGCCCTCCACCAGGTCGAGGGTCAACCTCAGCCGGTCGGCTTGAAGCCTGAGCGGAGCGTAGGGCAGCGACAGCGGACACCGCCGGCTCCGTACGGCTGGGGCCCGGTGCGGGGACACCGGGTCCAACCGGGTCACCCGTACATCTGCCGTACAGATCCGTGCAACGGCCGTATCGCGCCTCTATGTACAACTGTCCGACTGGGTCAGGCCACCCTGCTCCTGCATGGCGGCCATCCGCCGCGCCATCTCCTCCGGCGCCACGTCCTCCACATGCGTGGCCACGGTCCAGGTGTGCCCGTACGGATCCACGACGGATCCGTCCCGGTCCCCGTAGAACTGATTTTCCGGCGCCCGCTTGAGCGTCGCCCCCAGCTCCACGGCCCGGGCGACGACCGCGTCCACATGTTCGACATAGACGAACAGGAAGGCCGGACTGCCGGCCAGACCGCCGACCGGCGGCGCCTCGGTCCCCTGTTTCCGGCGAGGCGTCCTCGACGATGGCAGAGGAACCGCTTCGACCACTGCGCCCTGACCAGCATGACGCGGTGAGACGCGGCAGCCCGGCGGTAGGTGCGTGGCTTGTCGCTCACTTGCTCGGCGATGCCTTGCCGGGTGAGGGTGACCAGGGCGTTGGCGATGGGCCGGAGGACTTCTCGATCAGGCGGCTGATCTTGGTGGCGGTGAACGCCTCACCGGGGTGCGCTTCGAGGTGGTCGATGACCATGTGCCGCAGCGCTCCGGGCGCGGGCCGGCGCCGAAGAACAGCAGGTCTCCCGGTACCAACGGCGAGCGTCTCGGGAGACGGGGCCCCGCGTCGAATAGGTCTTTGCCACGACGTCGGCGCCTTTGTCACCGTCAACGAGTCCGTGCCGTTCCACGGCTCCCGCTTCCCACACCACGGTGCTGGGCGTCAGTGGCCACAGATCTGAGCGGACGAGCCCGCGTCACAGTTCCCGGACCCTGGGGAGAGCCTCCTGCGCAATGCGGTGCAAGATCTCTTGGCCGGCGGCGTAGACCCCCTCCTCGCGAGGCCAGTGCACGACGAGATGGGTCACGCCCGCCTTGGCGTAAGCCTCCGCGAGGCGGAGGAAGGAAGCGGGTGACGTCAAAAAGTCCCCCGCCTGGTCCGTCACCACGAAGATCCGGTCGAGGTCGGCATCGTCCCGGCCGATCCGGTGGCAGGCGTCACGCACAGCTGCTACCTGGGCGGTTACTGCTTCCAAGCACTCCTCAGGCGTGAATCCCCGAGCCCAGTCGGCAGGGCCAACGGTGACCCACGCCTGGCCGTGGCGGGCCGCCAGAGCCAGCCCCCGAGGACCCGTACCGGCGATGGCCATCGGAAGCCGGGGGCGCTGTACACAGCCGGGGATCATCCGTGCGTCGTACGCGGAGAAATGAGTGCCGTGGTGTGTCGTGACCGGCTCCCGGAGGAGCCTGTCGGTCAGCGTGACGAACTCCTCGAAACGGACGGTCCGTTCGCCTCGGGAGAACGTCTGCCGTGTGGTGACGTTCGAGTCCCCGGCGCCGACGGAACCCGCCCCGATGCCGAGCACGAATCGACCGCCCGAGATGTCGTCGACGGCGATGGCGTCCTTCGCCGTTGTCACCGGGTGCCGGAAGTTCGGAGAAGCGACGAGGGTGCCGAGGGTGATCCGGCTCGTGACGCACGCGGCGGCGGTCAATACGGGAAACGCGGAGAACCACGCGCCGTCCTGGAGTCCTCGCCACGACACATGGTCATAGGTCCAAGCCGAGTCGAATCCCAACTCGTCAACCGTTCGCCATTGGTGCATGGCCTCCGGCCATCGCTTCTCCGGCAGGATCATGACTCCGGTACGCATGTGAACTCCAGACTTCAGTCGTCGACTACGGCGTCGGCTTCCACTTCCACCAGAAGCGCGGGATGGGCGAGCGCCGACACCTCGACGATGGTGCTGGCCGGCAGCACTTCCCCGAAGAAGGCGAGGTGGACCCGCCCGATGGCCTCAAGGGCGCTGATGTCCGTGACGTAGAAACGAGTGCGGATCACGTCCCGCAGCGACGCGCCGGTGTCTTCGAGTGCTCCCTGGACACGACGCAGGCACTCGGTGGTCTGGGCGACGATGTCCGCACCCCCGACCGGGCCTTCGGGAGCCGCGGCCGTACATCCCGCGATCGCCACCCACGGGCCGACCCGCACCGCACGAGAATAGCCAAATATCTCCTCGAAGTGAGTTCCGGCGGCGACGAGTTTATGTTCCAGCACAGTCTCTGTCTCAATTCTTCTGGATTCTTCTGGCCGGGCGGACCACCCGGGGGCGACGGGTACGGCAAAGAACGTAGCCGACATCTTCGATCCGTTGGTCCGCCCGTCTCGCCGGCGAGACGAAACGTTGCCGACTCGGATCGGAATTTTGACTTCCCACACAAACTTCCACGGAGACGACCGAGCGTAAGTTGACAACCTGAATCCATCCGGCACGGCCCTCCGCTTCCCACGGGTCCGGAGTCCGACCTCCCTACACACCGGAAAGCATCCATGAATTTTTCTGACATCAAAGCCCTGTCGTCCGCGATGCCGAAATCAGGGAGTTGGGAGTTCGGTGGCCACGTTTACGGACTGGAGCCATTGGCACTGCCTGCCCAATGGGTTCCCCGGGAATCCGGGCGGGATCTCCAGAATGCTGGGACGAATGCGGGACTGCTTCTGGAGGACGGTGCGTTCATGTCGACGGACGGGAATGATGTCTCCGACCTCGTCCCAGCCGACGACGCCGAGGTGGATCGCCTGTTCTGGTTCCGGTGGGTCACCGGCCATCAGACCACCTTTGTCCTCTGGCAACTCCTTGCCGCGACCCTGGACGAGGCGCGCTCTCCGGAGGCGGACCGGGACGCACTCGCTCGCAGGGCCCGCACTCTGGTCCGCGGCTACTCCTTGATGCTGCTCTACACCAGCTCCCCTCCCCGGCAGATGTACGAGCGGATCATCCGGGACCCCATGGCACGCCAGCACCCGAACCTCAGCGGGGCCTGGGCGCGTGACTACACCGATGTGCGTCCCCTCGTCAGAGGAAAGATCACGCTGGGTGGCGAGACGGAGGCCGCGGCTCTTGCTCGCGAATGCGAACTGAACGAACGCGTTCACGAAGGTATCGCCGCCCGCGTCGTCCCTTCGGGCGTGTCACTCCTGCTGACGCCCGGCGTACGTGATCAGGGCGTCCGCAGGCTGCACCGCCAGACGCTGCTGTGGCTGTACGACGGGATCTTCCTCACGACCAGGATGCCCGTCAGCCACGAAGATGTGCTACGGCAGGGGATCCGCAGAATCCACGCGATCCACCTCGACGTGTGCGCCAACGGCCTCTACCCCGTCTGTGCCCCGCAGACCGAGGACGAACCGGTCGCGCTCCTGGCCGGCGATGTCCTGGCCCTCAAGGATTCGTTCACGCGGACGCTGCGCGAGCTGGTGGAACTTGCCGTGATGCCAGGGACTGGTCCCGCGTACCAGCTTTCCACCTCCTGACCTTCGAATGGATAGGTTTTCATGACCATTTCGCAAGCCGTAGCCGGCACAGCGCTCTCCCAGGAGGACCGGTACTGTGCGGACACCTTCAACGGCGCCATCGCCTCAGCCGCCCTCAGCGCAGCCTGGGAGATAGGCCTGCTCGACGAACTGGCATCCGCCGGGCGCGTGGAGATATCCGCCTTCGTCGCGAGCCACGACGCGGATCCGGAGGCGGTGCGCGCCATCCTGGTCGCCCTCTCCAGCAGGCGGATCGTCAGCCTCGACGCCACACGGGCGGAAGCCGTCACCGACATGGGCTTCGAGAGCGCCTTCAGCACCAAGGGCTTCTTCTACTGGCTCACCCGAGGATGCGGAGAGCTGTTCACCACGCTGCCGACCATGATCAAGAAAACTGACCGGGAGGGCCACTTCGTACGGCGTGACGCCCGCGCGATCAGTGTGGCCTGCCGCAGCATCGCCCGTACCTTCTTCGACCCGCCTTTCCGGGAGCTGATCGAGGAGGTACATTTCCGCACCGTCGCGGACCTGGGCTGTGGGAGCGCGGACCGCATCGTGATGCTTGCCGGGCACCGGCCCGGTATCCGGGCCATCGGTATCGATATGGCCGAAGGCGCGATCTCGGTGTCCAAGGAAGCAGTCGGCGAAGCCGGTCTGGAGGACCGCATCACCCTGGTTCAGGACGATGTGCTGAACCTGACCTCGCGCCCGGACTACGAGGATGTCGACCTGGTGACGTGCTTCCTGATGGGGCACGACTTCTGGCCGCACGACAACGCGGTGCGGACGCTGCGCGGGTTGCGTGAGGCCTTCCCCAACCTGAAGAACCTGATCCTCGGCGACACCTGCCGCTCCACTGGTGTCGACGGTCCCGAGCACCCCATGTTCACGCTCGGATTCGAAACCGTGCACACGGTGATGGACCAGTACCTGCCCACCCTCGAAGAGTGGCAGTCCGTTCTCGACGAGAGCGGATGGCTCATCGCCGACCGACGGCTGATCGACCTCCCGGCGTTCAGCTTCATCTACCGACTCGCCCCGCGTGAGTCCGGAGGCACACGATGACCATGGACCAGAACACCGCGACCCCCTCTTCCACACCGCTCGTGGAGCAGGACCTGCCCGTCCTCTTGCAGATCCCGGGCCATTTCGGGGAGACCCCGTTCTACCTGACGAAGTCGATGCTCGGCGGCCAGGAGATCGAGATCGCCGGCGGCGAGATAAGTGACAAGGTCGGAAAGCCGGTGGCGGCCCCGCACACACACGAAGTTCCGGAGATCTATCTGCTGCTGTCTCCCGAGCCGGGCGGAGCAGTGATCGAGGTGAACGCCGACGGGGAGCTCTACGAGCTGACCTCGCCCGCGACGATGCTCATCCCGACGGGAACGGTGCATCATTTCGTCACCAAGAAGGCCGTTCCGGGGAGCTACTGCCTGGGAATCCTGCTCACCGGCGACAAGTCCGTCGCAGTAGGCTGACCTTGAACCGTGTCCCCGAGGCCGGGTTCCCCGTATGCCCCTGCGGGGTCCTGGCTCGGTCCCAGCCCCGGCCGGCTACCGGATCCGCCGGGTCCATCCGAACGTATCCGGGATCCGCCCATACTGGATGTCTGTGAGGCTGGCACGCAGCCGCTCGGTCACCGGGCCGGCCTTCCCCTCGTGGATCCGGAACTCTTCCCCGGCCGACCGGACCGTGCCGATCGGGGTAACCACCGCCGCGGTACCGCAGGCGAAGACCTCGTGCAGATGGCCGGAGGACGCGTCCGCGCGCCACTCCTCCATCGTGTACGGCCGCTCCACCAACCGGTGGCCGGCGGCCGCCGCAAGGGTCATGACCGAGTCGCGTGTGATACCGGGCAGGATGGTGCCGCCGAGCGGAGGTGTGACGAGCGTGCCGTCGTCGAAAACGAAGAAGACGTTCATGCCGCCCAGTTCCTCGACATACCGGTGCTCGGCGGCGTCGAGGAAGACGACCTGGTCGCAGCCGACAGCCGCCGCGCGGGCCTGGGCGGGCATCGAAGCGGCGTAGTTCCCACCGCACTTGGCCTCACCGGTGCCGCCGGGCGCGGCTCGCGTGTAGTCGTCGGAGACCAGCACGGTGAGCGGGGAGGTGCCACCGGGGAAGGCGGCCCCGACTGGGCAGGCGATGACGCCGAACAGGTATTCCGCCGCGGGGCGCACACCGATGAACTCCTCGCTGGCGATGAGGAACGGCCGCAGATACAAGCTCGTTCCCGGTCCGCCCGGCAGCCATTTCCGGTCCGCCCCGGCCAGCTCTTCCAGGGCAGCGAGGAAGAGCTCATCGGGTACCTCGGGCATGGCCAGGCGCCGGGCGGAAGCCCGGAACCTGCGGGCATTCATCTCCGGACGGAAGAGCTGCATGGCACCGTCGGGCGTCCGATAGACCTTGAGACCTTCGAAGATTTCCTGGCCATAATGCAGTACGGCGGTCGCCGGTGACATCGGTATCGGACCGAACGGCTCTACGCGCGGACTGTGCCAGCCTCTACCTTCTGTGAATCTGACGGTCACCATGTGTTCGGTGAAGACGGTCCCGAATACAGGTGCGGCAACCCGAGATTCTCGTTCCGTGTCGGACAATCGTGATTCCAAGAGGTTGCGCTCGAAGTCGGTCTGCGCGGCAGTGGTCACGGGATTGCCTCCAAAATATTGGCTCGTCTGTGACAGCGGTCAGGCTACCGTCGTGTCCCGCCAGCGAGACAAGAAATGAGCGATGGAGGACAGCGGTGAACAATCCTTTTGAGGACGCGGACGGCGTCTACCTGGTGCTGACGAATGATGAGAATCAGCACTCGCTTTGGCCTGCTTTCGCCGATGTACCGGCAGGCTGGAATCCCGCCCACGGCGAGGACACCCGGCAAGGGTGCCTCGACTACATCGAAGAAAACTGGACGGATATGCGTCCCAAGAGTCTGGTGACGGCGTCCGCCACACAGGAAGGCGCGTTGAATTGAATGCGGGAAGGCCGGAGCTGACCGGCACCTTTGGTGCCGTCTCCTCGACCCACTGGCTGCCCGCGGCGGCTGCCATGGCTGTGCTGGAGAAGGGCGGAAACGCCTTTGACGCCGCCGCTTCTGCCGGGTTCGTGCTGCAGGTCGTAGAGCCGCACTTCAACGGGCTGGGCGGCGATGTACCGATCGTCTCCTACTCGGCGGCTACGAACAGCGTGCAAGTGGTCTGCGGCCAGGGGCCAACGCCCCAGGCCGCCACCATTGACCACATCCGGTCGCTGGGACTGAATGAGATACCGGGGTCGGGTCTCCTGCCGGCTGTGGTCCCGGGCGCCTTCGGTGCCTGGATGCGGTTGCTGTCGGAGCACGGCACCCTGCCCCTGGCCGACATCCTTGACCACGCGATCGGATACGCGGAGAACGGATTCCCCCTCCTTGCCGGCACCGCCGACGCGATCGAGGTGCTGGCGCCGCTGTTCATGACCGAGTGGGTGGAGTCGGGTCGTGTCTACCTGCCGGACGGCCGTCCGCCCGCCGTTGGTTCGCGGTTCCGCAATCCCGTACTCGCCGACACCTACAAACGTCTTCTGCGTGAGGCAGCCGCTGTGGCCGGCGGGCGCGAGGCCCAGATCGCGGCCGCGGAGAGGGCGTTCTACCAGGGCTTTGTGGCCGAGGCCATCGACACCTTCGTCTCCACGACGGAGGTCCTGGACTCTACCGGCCGCCGCAACAAGGGACTGCTGACCGGTCAGGACATGTCCAACTGGCATGCGCCCGTGGAAAGGTCCGTGCAGCTCCAGTACGGGGATTACGCTGTGCACAAGCCGGGGCCGTGGTCGCAGAGCCCCGTCTTCCTCCAGCAACTCGCCCTGCTCGACGGCTTCGACCTGCGCGGTATGGGCCTGAACAGCGCGGACTACATCCACACGGTGGCCGAGTGCGCCAAGCTTGCCTTCGCGGACCGGGAGGCGTGGTACGGCGACCCGGACCACAGCGATATTCCGATGGATGTCCTGCTCAGCCCCGGCTATTCGGCGGAGCGCCGCAGGCTCGTGGAGGCGAAGGCCGCCGAAGCCCTGCGGCCCGGCTCCCCGTCCGGACGCCGGCCTTTCGTGCCCGAGCAGGTGGCCGACGCACCGGTGCCCACGGACAGTCACTGGATGAGCCAGATTCACAATGGTCTGCCGACCGTGGTGAAGGCTACGGCCGCGCGCAACGACACCTGCACCATCGTGGTCGCCGACAGGTTCGGCAATATGGTCGCGGCGGTGCCCAGCGGCGGCTGGTTGAAGAGCTCCCCGGTGATACCGGGCTTGGGTCTCTCCCTGGGCACCCGGGCGCAGACCATGACCCTCACGGAGGGACATCCCAACTCCTTCGGCCCCGGCCGCCGACCGCGCACCACGCTCAGCCCCAGCCTCGTCCTCAAACACGGCAAGCCGGCCCTGGCCTTCGGTACGCCCGGCGGTGACCGCCAAGACCAGTGGACGCTCGGGTTCTTCCTCGCCGTGGCCGAGTTCGGCCTCGACTTGCAGTCCGCGACGGAGACGCTCGCGTTCCACACCGATCATTTCGCCGCCTCCTTCACCCCACACGAGTCACGCCCGAAGGTCCTCGTCGTGGAGCGCGACTGCGATCCGGATGTCATCGAGGAGCTGCGGTCCCGCGGCCATGAAGTTGAGCTTGTACCGGAGTTGTCCCTGGGCAAGGTCTGCGCCGTTGGCGTGAACCAGGATCGGGATCTGCTCCAGGCCGCCGCGAGTCCTCGCGGCCGTCAGCCGTACGCCATGTGCCGCTGATCCGACCAGAGAATGGAAACTCCATGACCGACGCGTCCCTGGACACGCCTCCGCGGGAGCTGCCGGAGGTACGGCCCTCACCGTCCGGGCTCACGCTCCACCACATCGCCGTACAGACCGGGGACCTCGCCGCCAGCATCGACTGGTACCAGGCGTTCTTCGGGGCGGAGATCGCCTGGACACTGGACACGTACTCGGATCTCAGCATGGAACGGCTGCCCGGACTTTCCGGCCTGGCGGAACTCACCGCGGGCGGGCTGCGTTTCCATGTATTCACCCGCGGTGCCGAGCACGGGCGTCAACCGTCGGCGGACACCAACCAGTTCCAGCACATCTGCATCGAAGTGCGAACGTCCGAGGAACTGCGGGCCTGGCAGGCCCGGTGGCATTCGGTCCGCCAGTCGGGCGCGTACACCTTCGTGCGGGACGAACCGGCGACCGACGTCGTCGTCGACAGCGACGGTGTGGAGAGCTTCTACGCCTTCGACATCAATGGCGTCGAATTCGAGTTCACCTGCCTGCCGGGCGAGCGGGCCTGACATTCCGCACCAGACCGGCGTATTCAACGTGCCGGGACCGGCTTTGTCGGTCCCGGCATGATTGCTCCCTGTTCCGGGCCTGTGCGTACCGGACGAATCTATGCCGAGAGTGAAAAATGCACGCACGCCCGGCGTTCGCGGGAAGGGTGGGGCCCGACAATGCTGGACGATTGGAGAAGATGAATGGCCTTCACTCTGAACAAAATGATGAAGTCTTCCCCTTACCGGCCGGTTCTCAGCCACCGGACGGTGCGGCGCCTGCTGCCCGGATTCGCACTGTCCTCGTTGGGCGACGGCATGGCCGTGGTCGCGGTGAGCTGGTTCGCGATCGAACTGGCACCGGCCGCCGACCGCGCGGTGTGGGTGGCCGTGGCGGCGGCGGCCTACACACTGCCAGGCGCGTTCGGCGCACTTGTACTCGGACGGCTCCTGCGCGATCGCGCCCCCACCCAGCTCGCGGGCTGGGACGCGGCACTGCGGGCGTGCGCCTTGGGCGCCATCCCGATCGCCTACTTACTGGGCGTGCTCGGTATGGGGCTGTACGTCGTGCTGCTGGCGGCCTCTTCCGTGCTGCACTCCTGGGGACAGGCCGGCGTCTACACACTGCTGGCCCGGGTTCTGCCGGAACGCGATCACCTGGCGGGCAACGCCGTGTTGTCGACGATCGGCTCGTCCTGCACCGTCGTCGGTCCGATGATCGCGGCGCCTCTCATCATGTGGGGCGGAGCGGCAACCGTCATCGCTGTCGACGCGGCGACCTTCGCGGTACTCGCCGCCACTTTCCTCCTCGCGATCCGGACGAGTTCAGTGCCTGAACCCGCGAGGGACGTCGACGCCGACGCCGACAGCGACACCGCCTCCCGCGCCACGGGTTTCACGGTAATCCGGCGCAACCCCACGCTCCTCGGTCTGCTGGCCCTGAGCTTCGGATTCTTCTTCCTCTTCGGCCCGGTCTACGTGGCGCTGCCGCTGCATGTATCGGAGGACCTGCAGGGTTCCGCCGGGCAGCTCGCCGGCTTCTACACCGCCTTCGGAGTCGGTGCGGTGATCGGCGGGACGCTGACCGGCTATCTGAGCCAATGGCGGCTGTGGCCGACCACGATCGGCATAGTCATCGCCTTCGGGGCGGTCATGCTGCCGCTCGGCTTGGACGTCCCCCATATGGTCGCACTGGGGTCGTTCGCCATCGCCGGCCTGCTCTGGCCGCCGTACTCGTCGCTGTCCACCACGTTGTTCCAGCGTTCGACAACCGCTGCGCTGCTTCCGCAGGTCCTCGCGGCGAGTTCGTCGGTACGGGTGCTGTCCGTGCCGCTCGGTTCGGCGTTGGGCGGTCCGCTGGTCGCGGGCTTCGGGGCGGGGGACACACTGCGGCTCGCCGCCATGGGCATCGTGGTGCTCGGCCTGGCGGCTGCCGCGACTACGGCGCTCCGGACCCTCACGGCACGCCGGTCCGCATCATGTCAGTCACCGAGCCCGCGGCGCGGTGACTGACATGATCCCGTGGCTCACACCAGCAGACGTGACCGTGAGTTCGTGTGCACATAGAGCCGGCGCAGATCGCGCACGATATTGGTGCGCTTGAGCCAACGATCCGTTCCGTCGTACCGGGGTGCGAAAACGTCCCGGCCGTGTACCACGCGGTAGTTGTCGAGGAACACCGCTTCGCCCGCTCGCAGGACGACCTTGCGGGCGTCCTGGTGCAGCAGCTCGGCACACTCCCGCAGCGCCGCCGCCGCCGCGTCGTCGTCAGGGGCCGTACCGGTGAAGTCGGCGTCCATGCGCACGTAGGGGGAATCGGACGGGCCGAAGAGTACCGGGGCGGTCTCGTAGGGGCGCTCCTCCAGCCCGTTCGTACAGTCCGGGACGTGCGAGTCGTCGGCGTAGAAGCGGAATCGGCTTTCCCGAAGGACGGCCCGGGTCCGCGCCGACAGGGCGGAGGCGTCCACACGGGCCACCGTGGTGCCGACTGGATCCGGATTGCGCAGGCACATGAGCGCCACGTAATCGCCCCGGCAGGCGTGGAAGACGTCCTCGGTGTGCAGAGTCAGCCCCGCCTTGCTGCTGGCGCTCGTGAGTGATTCCTCCTGCCCCTTGGACGGGCAGACGTCATGCACCAGGCGCCCGTTCTGCTGGCTTTCCCAGGCGACCGGATCGCCCATTATGGAGGCACAGAGCAGCAGCACCACTTCCTCCAGGGCGCCGGCGCCGGCCGCTTCCGCCGCCTGCCAGTCGGCCGGGGTGGGCCCGAGGCAGGCCTGCACCGGCAGGTTTGCCAAGGTGACGACCTCCGCCTCGTCGGCCCGCGCACCCACCAGGAAGCGGCGGAGGCCAATCGGCAGAGTCTCGGCCTCCAGGCGTACACCGTCGGCGTCACGGATCGGGTGCCACGGTAGATGACCTGCCAGAAACCTCACGGCGGTTTTCAACAGGTGACCCTTTTCGGCCTCGTCAAGGGTATAGCGAATCAATGATCATACCTTTCGCTCATGGCCCGGGCGGGACGGAATCTCGTCCGATCTTTGAATTCCGCTTGTCTCGCCGGCGGGACAGTCCGGAATCATTCTGAGCCTAGTTTTCGCAATGCCAGACCGAGAGAATCGATAGCATTCGGAAATTGCAGGGCCCGAGAATTCTGACCGGCGCAGGCGTCGGACTCTCAGAGATCGCACCGCCTATTTCCCTGAGCGGGTGCCCGGCTGATGGAGCGTAGATGATGAACGAATCAGTCCATGTCGGCAACGGTCATCTGCTGGAGTTGTTCGAGGGGCGGGTGGCGTCGGGACCGGACGTGGTGGCCCTGTCGTGCGGCACACGGCGGGTGACGTATCGCGAA